>JAHEBR010000252.1 GCA_024642185.1 Marivivens sp.
AGGCGCAGGCCAACCTTCTGATCCACCCCGTGGTGGGCATGACCAAGCCGGGTGATGTCGATCACTTCACCCGCGTGCGCTGCTATGAGGCGGTGCTCGACAAATATCCGCAGGCCACGACGACGATGAGCCTTCTGAACCTCGCCATGCGCATGGCCGGCCCGCGTGAAGCGGTCTGGCACGGGATCATCCGCCGCAACCACGGTTGCACCCATTTCATCGTCGGCCGCGATCACGCAGGCCCCGGCAAGAACAGCCAGGGGCAGGATTTCTATGGCCCCTATGACGCGCAGGAGCTGTTCAAGACGCATGAGGCCGAGATCGGCCTTGAGATGGTCGACTTCAAGCACATGGTCTATGTGCAGGAGAAGGCGCAATACTATCCGGCCAACGAGGTTCCCAAGGGCGATACCGTTCTGGATATCTCGGGCACCGAGCTGCGCCGTCGCCTGCGCGAGGGCCTCGATATCCCGGAATGGTTCTCGTTCCCCGAGGTCGTGACCGAGCTGCGCCGCACCTCGCCGCCGCGCTCAAAGCAGGGCTTTACCGTCTTCTTCACGGGCTTCTCGGGCTCGGGTAAATCGACCATCGCCAACGCGCTCATGGTCAAGCTGATGGAGATGGGCGGCCGTCCGGTGACGCTTCTCGATGGCGACATCGTTCGCAAGAACCTCTCGTCGGAGCTTGGCTTCTCCAAAGAGCACCGCGATCTCAACATCCGCCGCATCGGCTATGTGGCCTCCGAGATCACCAAGAACGGCGGCATCGCCATCTGCGCCCCGATCGCGCCCTATGCCTCGACCCGGCGGGCGGTGCGCGAGGATATCGAAGCCTTCGGGGCTTTCCTCGAGGTCCATGTCGCAACCTCGATCGAAGAGTGCGAGCGGCGGGATCGCAAGGGCCTCTACAGGCTCGCGCGTGAGGGCAAGATCAAGGAGTTTACCGGCATTTCCGATCCCTACGACGTGCCGGCAAGCCCCGAGCTTCGGATCGAAACCGAGAACGCCGACGTGGACACCTGCGCGCATCAGGTGCTGCTCAAGCTCGAAAGCATGGGCCTGATCGCGGCTCACTAGGCGCAAAGTAGAAGGCACCAGATGGAAACGCCGCCCCGAGGGCGGCGTTTCGCTTTTCGGAGGTTTTGCCTACTTTCCGGGGATCATCCGGGAGAGAAGGCCGTCTTTCAAAACGTAGTGGTGATAGAAGGCCAGGATCGCGTGGCCGAAGGCCACGACGAGAAGGAGGTTGGTGACCACTTCGTGGATGCCCCCCATATTCCGGTCGAGGTTGCTGAACGACAGATATCCGCTCACCGGAACCGCAAGCATAAGGACGTAAAGCGCCAGATGCCCGGCCTTTGCAGCGAGCTGCGCGCGCTTCGAACCGGGCGCTTCGGGCGGGCCTTTGCGAAGGACGCGCAGAACGATACGGACGAGCACGAGGGCGATCACCGCCATGCCGATCAGCCGGTGGGCATTGGCGCCGCTGTCGAGCGCCGATGTTCCGTTTGTACGAAGCAGATCGCGGAAGGCGTGATTCATGGAATCACCGAGAAACCAGTTCACAGCAATGAGGATCGCGATCAGCCAATGAAGGGTGATCTGCGAGAGATCGTAACGAGTCTTGGTCGACATTTTAGGGGGCCCTGTTGAGAAGTCGTGCCTGTTAAACGAAGGGCGACGGAACTTCCGTCGCCCTGCCTGAAACATTTCTAATGGACAGTGACCGGCGTTCGGTCGTTCTGCCGTGCGATGAAAAAGGCGGTGTCCAGGTCCGTCACAAGCGCAAGCTGCTGCCCATCGGCATCGCAGACCGCGAAGATCTGGTCGCGGTCGCCAGCTTGGGCCCGCATATCCTCGGGCAGTTCGGCCACGGCGACAGGTTTGACATAGACGATATCGCTGACCATCCGCGCGAGATCGTGTTTGGGGATCATTTCGTGCCGCCTTTCCGGATCTTGATTGTCTGCACCACACTTTCGGGAACCTTCCGCGTCAGATCAATGTGCAAAAGCCCGTTTTCCATGATCGCCTCGCCCACATCGACGCCATCGGCCAGAACGAAGGAGCGCTGGAACTGCCGCGCAGCGATCCCCCGATGCAGGAACACGCGGTCTTCGCTGTCATCGCGCTGACGCCCGCGAATCACGAGGGAATTGTCCTCGACCGTGATCGCCAGATCCTCCTCGCCAAAGCCCGCCACCGCGAGGGTGATGCGGTAGGAGTTTTGCGAGGTTTGTTCGATGTTATAGGGGGGATAGCCGTCGTTTCCGGTCTTGGCGGTGCGCTCGACAAGGCGCTCGAGCTGTTCAAAGCCCAGAAGGTAGGGATGCGTTCCCAAGGTCAATTTCGTCATGCGACACGTCCTTGTCTAAAGCGACCGTCAGTCGGGGCCCCGTTGCGGCAGCCCTTTGAAGAAAATATGGGCAGAGACAGCGGCTTGTGCAAGTGCGGGCTGGCGAAAGCGCCGGTTGGCTCCTATCCTTCCGTATGGGATTACCGGGGCGCGGGACATGAACTCTTCAGCCGAGATGGACGAGACAGAGGTTCTCAAGGTGAGGATCGAGGTCCTCAAGCGCGAGCACCGCGATCTTGATGAGGCGATCCATGCGCTCCACGAGAAGGGTTCGGCCGATATGCTGATGCTGCGGCGGCTGAAAAAGCAAAAGCTGATGTTGAAGGACCGGATCGCCCTTCTGGAAGACAAGCTTCTGCCCGACATAATCGCCTGACTGCGACCCGATCGCCCGTTGCCTCCGGGGCCGCGCTGAGTATAGTGCCGCTTCCTTTGCAAGGGGAACGTTATGGCCGCAGTAACCGTCGGGATCATCATGGGTAGCCAGTCTGACTGGGCCACGATGAAGAACGCAGCCGATATCCTTGATGAGCTGGGGATCGCCTACGAGAAAAAGATCGTCTCGGCGCACCGCACGCCCGACCGGCTTTGGGAGTATGGCAAAACGGCTGCGAGCCGGGGCCTCAAGGTGATTATCGCCGGGGCTGGCGGGGCCGCGCACTTGCCGGGCATGATGGCCTCGAAAACCCGCGTGCCGGTGATCGGCGTGCCGGTCCAGACCAAGGCGCTTTCGGGTGTCGACAGCCTCTATTCGATCCTGCAGATGCCCAAGGGCTTCCCGGTGGCCACGATGGCAATCGGTGCGGCGGGGGCGTCGAACGCGGGCCTGATGGCCGCCGCGATCCTTGCCAATGAGGATGCAGCCATCGCCGCCCGGCTTGATGCCTGGCGTGAGGCGCTCTCCGCTTCGATCCCGGACGAGC
>JAHEBR010000253.1 GCA_024642185.1 Marivivens sp.
ATCTGCGACATCCTCCTGACCATCGCCCAGGCCCGCGGCATCCGCCCCGACATCGACTGGCGCCGCGTGCTCTATCTCTTCGGAGGCGCCTTCATCGGGGTTCCCCTCGGCGTCTGGGTTCTCGCCGGAATCGGCGTCGATACGGCGCGCGCGGTGATCTCGACCTTCATCCTGATCATGTGCGCAATCCTCTGGGCCGGCTGGCACATGAAAGAGGCCGCCTCGGGCGCGGCCCATTTCGGCATCGGCATCATCTCGGGCCTGACCAACGGCGCGGCGGTGGGCGGCCTCTCGGTTGCCGCCTTTTTCGCCGCCCAGCCGATCCGCGCCGCCGCCTTCCGCGCCACACTGATTGCCTATTTCACCCTGCTCGATCTCTGGACCGTGCCACTCATGGGCACAGCCGGAATGGTCACCGCCGACACGCTCAAGGCAGTGGCCCTGAGCATGCCCATCCTGCTCATCGGCCTCTGGTTCGGCTCGCGGCATTTCTTCAATGCCGCGCCGGAAAACTTCCGCCGGTTTGCCATCCTGCTTCTCGCCATACTTTCTATCCTTGGCCTCTGGAAGGCGCTGGCATGATCCTTGTCTTCAATGCAGGCTCTTCGTCGCTCAAGGTCGGAGTGTTCGACACCGGCCTATCGCGCCTGATTGCGGGCCAGATCAGCGGGGTCGGCGGCGCCGGCAAGCTGTCTCTGGGCGAGCACTCCGCCGCAGTCACGACCGCCGACCATGCCCACGCGATCGATCTTCTACTCGCCGAGTTGGAGCGGCAGGGATATCCCATGAGCGGCTATGGTGCTGCGGCGCACCGGGTCGTTCATGGAGGGGAGAACCTCAAAGCGGCCCGTCTGATCGACGAGGATACTCTACGCATTATCCGCTCTTGCACCCCCCTGGCACCATTGCACATTCCTTCGGCCCTCGCCGGGATCGAGGCCCTTTCCCTCAGAGCGCCCGACCTACCGCAAAGCGCAAGCTTCGATACTGCTTTCCATGCGGGTCAATCCGATCTTGCCACGTCCTACGCCCTTCCCGCTGCGATACGCGCCCGCGGCATCCGCCGGTTCGGCTTTCACGGCCTCAGTTATACCGGCCTTGTCGAAAGCTTCGGCTCAGCCCTGCCCAAACGCCTTCTTGCGATCCATCTTGGTGCCGGCGCCAGCCTTTGCGCCATCAAAGACGGAAAATCGGTCGCAACCAGCATGGGCTATTCCCCCGTGTCCGGCCCGCCCATGGGAACCCGCGCTGGCGACATTGATGCTGCCGCAGTCCTCCGGCTTGCCGCCGAGGACGGAATCGCGGTCACTGAAACCTTGCTGAACAGGCAGAGCGGCTTGCTGGGGTTGTCCGGGATCTCTGCCGACATGAAGGCGCTTCTGGCTGACACATCGCCCGCCGCTGCCTTCGCGGTTGATCACTTTTGCTATTGGATCGCCCGTCAAGCCGGCTCGATGATCGCTGCAATGGAGGGGATCGACGCAATCGCCTTTACCGGCGGCATCGGCGAAAACTCGGCTCAAGTCCGCGAAAAGATTACAGCGCGGCTCGAATGGCTCGGGAACCTGCCCGTGCATATCGTCAAAGCCGATGAGGAGCGCATTATCGCCAAGGAAGCCTTGGCAGTGCTGGCAGGCCGTTAGACCAGAGCCGCGACGACATGGGCGGAAGCGACTATGTCGCTCACCGTCGCGCCCCTGCTCAGATCGCAGACCGGCTTGCGGAACCCTTGAAGGAAGGGCCCGATCGCCTGCGCCCCCGCAAGCTCCTGCATCAGCTTGTAGGCGATGTTGCCCGCGTCGAGATTGGGGAAGATCAGGACATTGGCATCGCCGCCCTCGAAGCCCTTCTTCTCGGCAATCGAGGGATTGAGCGCAGCGTCCGCCTGAACCGGCCCGGGAAAGCCCGACAGCTCGGCCGCCCGCCGCACTAGTTCCACGGTTTCGCCCGCCCCGCTGGTTCCGGTCGAGAAGGACAGAAGCGCCACTTTCGGCTCTCCGACCAGCGCGGCAAATGATCGCGCTGAGGCTGTGGCAATGGCGGCGAGCCCCTCGGCATCGGGGGCGACATTGACCGCGCAGTCGGCAAACAGAAGCGCGCGCCCATCCGGCAGGACCATGAGAAAGAAGGACGAAGGAAGGGTCACGCCATCGGCCAGCCCAATGCCCATGCCCGCCGCCTCGATCACCCGCCGCGTGGGGCTTCCGGCCCCTGCAATCATTGCGTCTGCGTCGCCCGCGGCGACCATTGCGGCGGCCTGATAGAGCGGTTTGATGAGCAGCCGCCGAGCCATTTTCTCGCTCAACCCTCGGGTCGTCATCAACGCCTGAACTTGGGAATCAGTCGGTTGGGAAAGGCGCAGCGGCACCACCGCATCGCCCTTGGCGAGTTCTTCCATCGCCAGTGATATCCGCAAATCAACATATTCTGGAAAAACGATGCGAATTGCTTTGCCACGCGCCTTTTCGGCCATATGGTCTTGGAAAGTCATGCCAGCTCCGGCTCTGCCGATTTGGCTCGACGATGACGCCGCGACCGGTGCAAGGTCAATGCGAATAACAGGGAAATACCGGGCCGCTCTGCACGGGGTCCGGGCGACGGATGGGACCGCTGAATGAGCCTCGACGAACCGAAGATCGACCTTTCTCCGAAAGTCTCCGACGAAATCCGCAAGACCACCTGCTATATGTGCGCCTGCCGCTGTGGCATCAACGTGCACATGAAGGACGGCAAGGTCGCCTATATCGAGGGCAACCGCGATCACCCGGTAAACCGCGGCGTTCTGTGCGCCAAAGGCAGCGCAGGGATCATGCAGATCAACGCCCCTTCACGCCTGCGCGCGCCGATGAAGCGGGTCGGGCCGCGCGGCTCGGGCGAGTTTGAAGAGATCAGCTGGGACGAGGCGCTGCAGATCGCCACGGATTGGCTCGCGCCGATCCGCGAGACCGCGCCCGAAAAGCTCGCCTTCTTCACCGGCCGCGACCAGTCGCAAAGCTTTACGTCGCTTTGGGCGCAATCCTACGGCACGCCCAACTATGCCGCTCACGGCGGCTTCTGCTCGGTCAACATGGCGGCGGGCGGCATCTATACCATGGGCGGCGCCTTCTGGGAGTTTGGCCAGCCCGACTGGGATCATACCAAGATGTTCGTCATCTTCGGCGTGGCCGAGGATCACGATTCCAACCCCATCAAGATGGGCATCGGCAAGATCAAGGCGCGCGGCGCCAAGGTTGTCGGCGTCAACCCGATCCGCACCGGCTATAA
>JAHEBR010000046.1 GCA_024642185.1 Marivivens sp.
CTTTTATCAGACCATTAAGATTTGATCGCGCGGCATGGAGGAAATCGACCTTGGGCGCCTGCTTGATCGCGAGATTGAGCCCGTCTTCCAGTTGCTGGATCCGCTCCCGGGCCATCGGTTTATAACTTGCCGCGTGTAGCATCACATCCCCGACCGCAAGCATTCCAAGAGCCATGGGATCGTCGGGGGCAAGCTCGACGGCCCGCTCCATAAGCTCCAACCCGCGCAGCCAACTGGAATAGGTCGCCCGGTAAAAGTTGCGCGCCGCGCGAGACCGCAGCTCGGAAACACTTAACTCGTCATCGGCAAGGGCCTCGAGACGGTTGGCGTCATAGGCGTTGATCTGAATTCGAAGATCGGCGTTGATCTTGGCTGAAATCTGGTCGCCGAATTCGAAGATGTCGGTGATGTCACCGTCGTAGTTACGCGAAAACAGGGTCTCTCCGGTCTCGCAGAGCACCATGGACATATTCATCCGCGCCTTGGTTCCAGAAACCCTCAGGCGGCCGCGGATTCTATAGACTGTTTTGGCCCCATCCCCCGCGCTCTCGATCGTCTTGATTCCTGACCGGCGCGAGAGGTTCATCAGGAGCTGTTCGCGAAGCTCCTCGGCGTGCGACTGGATGTCGTCGGTGGCAGGTGCGAAATCGAATTCCTCAACAAGGACGGTCGGCACCTCGCCCTTGGCGGCATTGCCTTTTTTCTTCTGGGCGGGCCGCCATTGATAGCCCTGTACCGGATAGGGAATGTTCTTGAGGTCGAACGAGCCTGCATCTTCGAACTGCGCGGCAAGCTGGCCGGTCAGTTGGCGAAAGAGGTCTTGCGAGACCATCATCCCGCCCGGCGGCGCCTGCCCCTGCAGCCGCGAGGCGAGGTTGACGCCCGCTCCATAGAAATCCTCGTCATCCTCGACAATCTCGCCGATATGCGCGCCGATGCGGATCTTGAGGTTTTCGTTGCCACTCAGAACCTGGAGAAGCTCAAGCGCACAGGCAATCCCTGCATGGACCGAGCCGAAGGCAATGATCCAGCCATCGCCCATGCGCTTGAGGATCTCACCGCCGTGATTTGTTGAGTGTGGGCGAACGTAGGTTTCGTTGAGGTCACGAACCGCAACGATGCTGGCCTCTTCATCCTCGGCCATCATGCGTGAATAGCCGACCACATCGGCCACCATGATTACCGCGAGACGGCTCTTCATCGCCAAACTCCCCATTCGCTGTTGAGGAGCTTACCACTACTTTGCGAAACGCAAAGCCCGATCAGATCGGAGCGAAAGCACCCGTCTCGCCATCGTAATACTCAAGTCCGCCTTCGCCGATGTCGTTCCACAGGCCGTGGAGGCTTAGCATATCGTCCTCGACGGCTGCCTTTACGAAGGGGAAAGTCATCAGGTTCTCGAGCGAGACAACCACCGCTTCTTTCTCGAGCTGACGGGTGCGTTCCTCATCGCTGCCGGGGGAGAGGCGCTCAAATCCCGGACGGAGAATATCCATCCAGCGCCCGACAAAGCTCGTCTTCTTGTCGAGCTCGGGGGCATGGCCGGAACACATATCGTAGCATCCCTTGACCCCGCCGCAGCTTGAATGGCCCATGACGATCAGATGCGCGACCTTGAGCGAGGTCACGGCGAATTCCACCGTCGCCGAGGTGCCGTGGGGCTCGCCATCTGGCTCATAGGGCGGCACCAAATTGGCGATATTGCGGTGAATGAAGAATTCGCCCTGATCCGCACCAAAGATCGAGGTGACGTGAACCCGGCTGTCGCAACAAGAGATCACCATCGCGCGCGGATGCTGCCCACCTTCGGCAAGGCGGCGATACCAGCTGCGGTTCTCGGCATAGGATGTTGCTTTCCAACCATTGTAACGGCGGGAGAGGTACTCAGGTAGGGGGCGAGCGATCTTCATGGCCTCTCCTGTGGTTGCTTCCCTGCTAGATAGGCAGCATTTTCACGAATTTCGAGAGGGAAAACGCCGCGGCGGAAATACCTTGAAAACCTTGACCCGCTATCTGGGGGATATGCAGAGCAATTTCCCCGACCATTCCATGCACAGCATCCAATCGTCCATTTCCCCTCTTCGGGTCACCGACAGGTTTGACGCAGATCGCGTGAAACTGGCCGAGCTCTACGCTCGCCTTGGGCACAAGCAGGCGGCGAAAAGGATCAACGAGGATCTCGGCTGCATCTCGAAGCTTGCGGTCCTTGTTGAGGCTCGCCTCGAGCAGGGCCGCCATCTTGAAATCCTGGGCGCACTTGGAGTTCTTCGGGATATGTCGGAACAAATCGGTCTCGTGCCGATAGTCGAAGCGGCCGATGCCCTCAAGGGCGCACTTGAAAGCGAAAATCCCCATGCAATCGGGGCGACTCTGGCGCGGCTGCGCCGCGTCGCTGATCGCGCGCCCGTCGGCATCTGGCCCTACTGCAGCTAGCCCGCCCTTGCGGCGGCAGCTGCATGGTCTAGAGTTGCGTCAACTCACGCAGGACAGACCATGACCCCCACATTCGCCCCCGATACTGCCGACGCAATTTCGCTCCTTGTGGTCGCCCCGGACACTTTGGACGACACACTTGAGCATCTGCCAGACAACGAGGCCGCATGGGCGCGCACGCTCGGCTTTGCGGCCAAATCAGGATCGGTCGTTGTCTTGCCTGGAAAGAGCGGCAAGGTGTCTCGTGCTCTTGTCGGGCTCGGCGCGACTGGCGCCCGCAAACGCAACCGCTTCGCCATTGCCGCCGCAGCGGCCTCGTTGCCTGAAGGCATCTACCGGCTTCAGTCCAATCTCGATGTTGAAGAGTTGAACGAGGCTGCGCTCGGCTGGCTTCTGGCCGGCTACACTTTCGATCGCTACGCCAAGAAAGACGCCCCCAAGGCCCGGCTGATCGCCCCCGAAGGGGTCGATGCGGCGCGGATCGAAGCGATTGCTGCTGGTGAGTTTCTGACCCGCGACCTTGTGAACACGCCCTCGTCAGACATGGGGCCGGAAGAGCTTGAGGCTGCCGCGCGGCAACTGGCCGAGACATTCGGCGCCTCGATCAATGTGATCCGGGGTGATGATCTTCTCGCCCAGAACTTTCCGATGATCCACACCGTCGGACGCGCCTCAACCCGGGCACCCCGGCTGATAGATATCAGCTGGGGCAGCGAGGGGCCAAGCCTGACACTTGTCGGCAAGGGGGTCTGCTTTGATACCGGCGGCCTTGACCTGAAATCTGCCGCAACGATGGGGCTGATGAAGAAGGATATGGGCGGGGCGGCGACCGTCCTCGGCCTTGCGCGGATGATCATGGCCACCGCCCAGCCGATCCGCCTGCGCGTCCTGATCCCGGCGGTCGAAAACGCGGTCAGCGGCAATGCCTTCCGCCCCGGAGATATCCTGAAATCCCGCAAGGGCCTGACCGTCGAGATCAACAACACCGACGCTGAAGGGCGCCTTGTTCTGGCCGACGCTTTGGCGTTCGGCTCCGAAGCGGGGCCCGATCTGATGATCTCTATGGCAACGCTGACCGGTGCCGCCCGCGTGGCGCTTGGCCCCGATGTCGTGCCGTTCTTCACCGACAGCGACAGCGCCGGCACGGCCATCGCCAAGGCCAGTCAGGCAGCGCGTGATCCGGTTTGGCGGATGCCGTTCCACGATCCTTACGAGGCGCTGATCGAGCCCGGAATCGCCGATCTCGACAACGCGCCGGGCGGCGGCATGGCGGGGGCAATCACAGCCGCGCTTTTCCTGCGCCGCTTTGCCTCGGTGCCCTATGCCCATTTCGATATCTTCTGCTGGCAGGCCACTGCCGCGCCGGGGCGGCCCAAAGGCGGGGTGGGGCAAGGCGCGCGCGCCTTGTTCGAGGGGCTTTCTGACCTTTTGGGATTGTGATGGACCGACGGACAACGCCCGCCAATGGCCGCGTCGCTGCGACCGAGCTTGAGGGCGTGGTCGCGGCCGCGGCCTATGTTGCCGGCGCCGCTTCTTTCGTCGTTGTTTCGGTTGCAGACCTTCTGAAGGCGCCCGATGGGCCGCGCGACAGGCAACTGCTCTGTGGCGCAAAGGTGCGTGTGCTCGAAGATCGCGAGGGGTGGAGCTTCGTTCAGGCCTCCGATGGCTATGTCGGCTATGTGGCAAGTGGCGCGCTTGACGCCAAAGCCGCCGAGCCGACCCACCGGGTCATCGCCCGCGCGACCAACGCCTATGAGCGGCCCGACTTCAAATCGCCTGACCGGCTCTCCCTTCCTTTCGGGGCTGCTGTTGCCGTGAACCGGATCGAGGGCCGCTATGCCGAGACTCCGCTTGGATACATCCCATTGGTTCATCTCGGCCCTGTGGCCGACCGTCTCTGCGATCCGGTCGAGGTCGCGCGCCTGCACCTCGGCACCCCCTATCTCTGGGGTGGCAACTCGACCTTCGGCCTCGATTGCTCGGGGCTCGTTCAGGCCTCGCTTCTGGCCTGCGGCATCCCATGCCCCGGCGATAGCGATATGCAGAGCACCGAGGTCGGCCAGCCAATCGCAGAAGACGAACCGCTTCAACGCGGCGATCTGATCTTCTGGAAAGGCCATGTGGCGATGATGACCACGCCCGACCGGATGATCCACGCCAACGCGACCCATATGGCCGTGGTCGAAGAGGATTTTGCCGAAGCCTGCGCCCGCATCGCCGCCAAGGGCGATGGCGCGATTATCGCGCGGCGGCGTCCCTGATCAGTCGACCACGCGGATCAGCTTGCGCTCGAGGATGGCAAGCACCTGCCGCAGATCGTTGCCCCGCTTGAGCACATGACCCTCGGCGCCAATGAGCGCGTATTGCCCCTGCCTCGATCGCAGGCTCGGGCGCTTCTCGATCCGGTAAAGCGGCGTCTCGGCCGTTCTGCGGAAGATCGCGAAGACCGCAACGTCGCGCAGGCAGGAGATGCCATAGTCGCGCCACTCGCCGGCGGCGACCATGCGGCCGTAAAGTCCGAGGATCACACCAAGCTCGGTACGGTGAAAGGCCACCTGATCGTGAAGCACTCCCGCAAAGGGGATCGGAGGCTGGATCGTCATGGGTTCAGGTTTGCGCCAAATGCCGGCCAAATCAAGTCCGCCTTGCTTTCACCACAAAATGACCGCCCCAAGGCCACCAATCCTCCTTGTGCCCGCCGCAGTCGGCCTTCAGCTTCACACCACGACCACAAATACCCGGTGTCGTGGCGCAACAGCCCCCACCCAAAGCTGCGGCACCGGGAATTTGCGGCAAGAACCCTCGGCAATGCCGGGGGTTTTGTTTTTCAACCGCACCAGATGCGCCGGATCGCTTCGGCCCCGTCGAGATCGAAATTGATCCGCTCGGGCACGAAATCCATGGTCACCGCGGTATTCTGCCGAATGATCCGCACCCGCCCGAGGATCAGCACCTTCTCAAGGGACGTGGCCGGCCGGCCGATCAGGTTCGCGTGGACCCTCGCTTCGCAGCTGTCGTCGACAGGGGCGGGCAGGGGCGGGCCGCGAAACTCGGGCTCGACCACGCAGGCCGCCAGAAGCATCAGGGCAAGAGAAGCAAACCGGAGGGTCATGGGCCGACTATCAGCCCTGTGACGCGTTTCAGGCAAGAGCGGGCGCAAGCAGAGTTGTCTTGTGCCCCGCGGGGGCGCTAGGCTCGGCAGGAATTGTCGGGAGGATATATTATGAGAACTCGTGCCGCTGTTGCCTTGGCCGCTGGGAAACCGCTTGAAATCATGGACGTCAACCTTGAGGGGCCGAAGGCCGGCGAGGTCTTGATCGAGGTGAAAGCCACCGGCATCTGCCACACCGACGAGTTCACCCTTTCCGGCGCCGATCCCGAGGGGCTATTCCCCGCGATCCTCGGCCATGAAGGCGCGGGCGTGGTGCTCGAGGTCGGCCCCGGCGTGACCAGCCTCAAGCCCGGCGATCACGTCATCCCCCTCTACACGCCCGAGTGCCGCGAGTGCGAATACTGCCTCAACCCGAAAACCAACCTCTGCCAGTCGATCCGTTCGACCCAAGGGCAGGGCCTGATGCCCGATGGCACCAGCCGCTTCTCGATGCTCGATGGCACGCCGATCCTGCACTACATGGGCTGTTCGACCTTCTCAAACCACACCGTCCTGCCCGAGATCGCGCTGGCCAAGGTCCGCCCCGACGCGCCGTTCGACAAGATCTGCTATATCGGCTGCGGCGTGACGACCGGCATCGGCGCGGTGATCAACACCGCCAAGGTCGAGATCGGCAGCCGCGCGATCGTTTTCGGCCTTGGCGGCATCGGCCTCAACGTCATTCAGGGCCTGCGCCTTGCGGGCGCCGATCAGATCGTCGGCGTCGATATCAACCCCTCAAAGGTGCCGATGGCCACCCGGTTTGGCATGACCGATTTCGTCAACCCGGCGGAGGTTGACGGCGATCTGGTGGCCTATCTTGTGGCCCTCACCAAAGGCGGCGCGGACTACACCTTCGACGCCACAGGCAACGTCAAGGTCATGCGCACCGCTCTGGAGAGCGCGCACAAGGGCTGGGGCGAATCGATCATCATTGGCGTGGCTCCGGCAGGCGCGGAAATCAGCACCCGCCCCTTCCAACTGGTGACGGGCCGCAGCTGGCGCGGCACGGCCTTTGGTGGCGCGCGCGGGCGGACGGATGTGCCGAAGATCGTCGACTGGTATATGGAGGGCAAGATCGAGATCGACCCGATGATCACCCACACCATGCCGCTTGAGGATATCAACAAGGGCTTCGATCTGATGCACGAGGGCAAGTCGATCCGCTCGGTGGTGGTCTACTAAATCGCAGCCCTTTGCTCTTGCGTCCGGGGATTCCCTGACTAGCTTGAAGACAAGCAGTTCAGGATAAACCATGATCCCCGGAACCACATTCCGCCGCCGTTTCCGCGATCTCTCGGAGCAAGAGATCCTCGCGCTCGCGATTTCGTCTGAAGAAGACGACGCGCGAATCTATCGCTCTTATGCCCAGCGGCTTCAGGCCGAATTTCCCGCCTCGGCGGCGGTGTTCAATGCGATGGCAGTGGAAGAGGATGACCACCGCGCGCGGCTGATCGAAGTTCACAAGGCCCGCTTCGGCGATGTGATCCCGCTTATCCGGCGCGAGCACGTTTCGGGCTATTATGCCCGCCGTCCGGTCTGGCTTGTTGAGAACCTGAGCCTGCCGAAGATCCGCGAAGAGGCGGCACAGATGGAGCGGGACGCCGAGCGCTTCTACCTCGCCGCCGCCGCCCGCACGACCGATGCCGATACGCGCAAACTGTTGGGCACCTTGGCCGCCGCCGAGGCCTCGCACCAGCACAAAGCGGGCGAGCTTGAGGCGGCCCATCTGGCGGATGATGCCCGCTCGGACGAAGAACAGGCCGCGCACCGCCAGTTCGTCCTGACATGGGTGCAGCCCGGCCTTGCGGGCCTGATGGATGGCTCGGTCTCGACCCTTGCGCCGATCTTCGCCACCGCCTTTGCAACCCAAAACACCCAGACGACCTTCCTTGTCGGCCTTGCCGCCTCGATCGGCGCGGGCATCTCGATGGGTTTCACCGAAGCCGCCTCGGACGATGGCCAGATCTCGGGCCGTGGTTCGCCCTTCAAGCGGGGCATCGCGGCGGGCGTGATGACCACGCTCGGCGGCCTTGGCCATGCGCTGCCCTATCTGATCACTGATTTCTGGACCGCGACCTTCATCGCCTTCGCCGTGGTCTTTATCGAGCTTTGGGCCATCGTCTGGATCCAGAACCGCTATATGGACACCCCGTTCCTCAGGGCCACGTTCCAGGTCGTCCTCGGCGGGGCGCTGGTTTTCGCGGCAGGCGCGCTGATCGGCTCCGGCTGACGGTTCCGCTTGGCGATATTAGGCGCTAGAAGGGCGCAACGATGGAGCCCGAGATGAGCCGACCCAAACCTGTTGTCCTGTGTATCCTCGACGGCTGGGGCAAGCGCGAAGACCCCACAGCCAATGCACCGGCGCTGGCGCATACGCCGACCTTCGATCGTCTGCTCGCCACCTGCCCCCATGCCGAGTTGATCACCCACGGCCCTGATGTCGGCCTGCCAACCGGCCAGATGGGCAATTCCGAGGTCGGCCACACCAACATCGGCGCAGGCCGCGTGGTGGCAATGGACCTCGGCCAGATCGACCTGTCGATCGAAGAGGGCAGCTTTGGCCAGCGCCCCGCGCTGCAAGACTTCATCACCAAGATGAAAGCCTCGGGCGGAACCGCGCATCTCGTCGGCCTCGCCTCGCCCGGCGGCGTGCATTCGCATCAGGCGCATATCGCCGAGGCGGCGCGGGTGATCCGCGAGGCCGGCGTTCCGGTCGTGATCCACGCCATCACAGATGGCCGCGATGTGGCGCCGAAATCGGCCGTAGGGCAGGTCGCCGCGCTGGAAGCAGCCCTGCCAGAGGGGGCCAAGATCGTCACCGTGGTCGGGCGCTACTTCGCGATGGACCGCGACAACCGCTGGGAAAGGGTCGAGCAGGCTTATCGGCTGTTTGTCGAGGGCCGGGGCGTTGTCATGTCCGCGCCAACGGCCAGAGCGGCGATCGAAGCAGGCTATGCATCTGGCAAAACGGATGAATTTCTTCCCGCGACCGTGATCGGCGATTTTACCGGCATGAAGGACGGCGACGGCCTCTTCGCCCTCAATTTCCGCGCCGACCGGATGCGCGAGATTCTTGCCGCCATCGGTGATCCGTCCTTCGCGGCCTTCGACGCCTCTAGCCGCCCGCGCCTCGCGGCGATGCTTGGGATGGCGGAGTATTCCGACCAGCACAGCACTTACATGAACACGGTCTTCCCCAAGCAAGCCATCGTCAACACGCTGGGCGAATGGGTGGCCAAGCAAGGCATGACCCAGTTCCACCTTGCCGAAACCGAAAAATATCCCCACGTCACCTTCTTCCTCAACGGCGGCAAGGAAGCCCCCGAGCCGGGCGAGGATCGCTATATGGCCCCCTCGCCCAAGGTCGCGACCTATGATCTTCAGCCCGAGATGTCGGCCGAAGAGGTGACCGATCATTTCGTCGGCGCCATCGAGGCGGGCTATGACCTGATCGTGACGAACTATGCCAACCCCGACATGGTCGGCCATACCGGCGATCTTGAGGCCGCGATCAAGGCTTGCGAGGCGGTGGATCAGGGCCTTGCCCGTGTGGTTGCCGCACTTGAGAAGGCGGGGGGCGCGATGATCGTCACCGCCGACCACGGCAATTGCGAGGTGATGGTCGATCCCGTCACGGGCGGGCCGCACACGGCGCATACGCTCAATCCGGTGCATGTGATCGTGCTGGGCGGACCCAAGGGCGCATCGCTCTGCAACGGTCGATTGGCCGACCTTGCTCCAACGCTTCTCGATCTCATGCAATTGCCCCAGCCCGCCGAGATGACCGGCCGGAGCCTGATCGTCAGATGATGCGGGCATTGGCCGTTCTCCTCTTGCTCTGGGCCGCGCCGCTCGCGGCCGAGACAAGCCCTGCGGACGCGGCAAAGTCTGCCGCAGACAAGTTGGCCGCCGCCGCCGATCAACTGGCCGCCGCCGAAGGTGCGCGCGATAGGGTGGCGGCGCTGACCGCCACGGTTCAGGCTTATGAAGCGGGCCTTGTGGCCCTGCGCGATGGCTTGCGCCGCGCTGCGATCCGCCGTCATGCGCTCGAAGCCGAGCTTGCCGCCCGCAGCGATGAGGTCGCACAACTTCTCGGCGTTCTCGAGACGATGGGCCGCGCGCCCGCGCCGCTTCTCCTTCTACATCCGCTTGGGCCCACCGGCACGGCGCGATCCGGTATGCTTCTTGCCGATGTTACACCGGCGCTTCAGGCGCGCGCCGATGCGCTCAAGGCACAGCTTGACGAGCTCGCCATCCTGCAAGCGCTGCAAGAGGACGCTGCGGGCCGACTCGCACTTGGTCTCGACGGGGCGCAAGAGGCCCGAACGGCCCTGACCACGGCGATCCAAGACCGCACCGACCTACCCAAAAGCTTCATCGACGATCCTGTCCAAACCGCACTTCTGATCGCATCGTCCGAAACCCTTGACGCCTTTGCCTCGTCGCTTGGCGAGATACCGGGCGATCAAGATAGCACGCTATCTGCCAGCGCGGCTGGCAATCTATCGCTGCCGGTATTCGGGACGATCCTGAGGAAGTTTGGCGAAACAGATGCTGCTGGCATCTCGCGCCCAGGCATCGTGATCGCCACCCGGCCTCGTGCACTTGTTACCACGCCCGTAGCCGCGACCCTGCGCTTTCAGGGGCCGCTGCTCACCTACGGCAATGTCGTCATCCTTGAACCGGCGGCCGGGGTTTTGTTCGTCTTGGCCGGTCTCGCCGAGACCTTCGGCGAAACGGGCGAAATCCTACCGATCGGCGCGCCCGTCGGGCTGATGGGTGGCGAATCTCCTGCCGTTAACGCAATTTTGCGTGAAACCGACCAAGGCAATGGCGCTCAGGCCAACGAGACCCTTTATCTCGAGGTCAGAGAGGGGCAAGGTCCGGTCAACCCCGCGAACTGGTTCGCGTATGAGTGAGATAGGATTCGACATGAAGAAATTTGCCCTGGCCGCTGCAACAGGCTCGGTGCTTGGTCTTCTGGCAACCACGCAGATCGCAGGCCCGCTGATCGCGCAGGAGGCCGACCGAAATACGACCGTCTATGAGCAGCTTGATCTCTTTGGCGATATCTTCGAACGCATCCGCGCCCAGTATGTAGAGGAAGTCGATTCAGCCAAGCTGATCGAAGCGGCGATTAACGGGATGCTGACCTCGCTTGATCCGCACTCTTCCTACCTCAGCCCCGACGCCGCCGACGATATGCGCGTTCAGACCCGCGGGGAATTCGGCGGCCTCGGCATCGAGGTCACGCAGCAGGATGGCTGGGTCAAGGTTGTCTCGCCGATGGACGGAACCCCCGCCGATGCCGCCGGCATCCAGTCGGGCGACCTGATCACCGCCGTCGATGGCGAGAGCCTGATGGGCTATACGCTTGACGAGGCGGTTGATCTGATGCGCGGGCCGGTCGGGTCGGAAATCTTGATCACCGTGGTGCGCGAGGGTGTGTCCGAACCCTTCGAGGTTTCGATCATCCGCGACACGATCAAGCTGACCGCGGTTCGGGTCCGTCAGGAGGGCGACTCGATCGTCCTGCGGATCACCACGTTCAACGATCAAACCATGACCAATCTGAGCGACGGCCTTGCCAAGCAGATCGAAGAAGCGGGCGGCATCGACAAGGTCAACGGCGTTATCATCGACCTGCGCAACAATCCCGGCGGCCTTCTCAATCAAGCAGTCTTTGTGGCTGACGCGTTCCTTGAGGAAGGGGAGATTGTTTCGACCCGCGGCCGCAATCCCCAAGACGGCGAGCGGTTCAACGCGGCCGCCGGGGATCTGACCTCGGGCCTGCCGATTGTCGTCCTGATCAATGGCGGCTCTGCCTCGGCCTCCGAGATCGTGGCAGGCGCGCTGCAGGACCACCGCCGCGCCATCGTCATTGGCACAAAGTCATTTGGCAAAGGTTCGGTCCAGACGGTCATGCCGCTTCGGGGCGACGGCGCGATGCGCCTGACGACCGCGCGCTACTATACCCCTTCGGGCCGCTCGATCCAGGCGCTCGGTATCCAGCCGGATATCATCGTGCAACAGCCGGTTGCGCATCCAGGCGATGAGCCCGAGACCACAACATCGCAGTTCCGCTCGGAAGCCGATCTTAGGGGTTCGCTCAACAACGACAGCCTCACCGAGGACGAGATCCGCCAGATCGAAGAGGATCGCGCCCGTGCCGAGGCGACCGCCGCTCTGCGCGAGGAGGACTACCAGCTCGCCTATGCGATCGACATCCTGAAGGGCCTCTCGGCGCTGGGGCCGAGAAACTAGGGATGTCGCCGGAAGAGATTGCCCGCCTGCCTTACAGGCCTTGCGTCGGCGTGATGATCGTCAACGCCGAGGGCAAGGTTTTCGTCGGCCAGCGGCGCGACAATTTTCAGGATGCCTGGCAGATGCCTCAGGGCGGGATCGACAAGGGCGAGGCGCCGCGCGAGGCTGCCCTGCGGGAGATGTGGGAAGAAACAGGAATCACCGCCGATCTCGTGACCGTCGAGGCCGAGACCGAGGGCTGGATCCCCTACGATATTCCGCA
>JAHEBR010000047.1 GCA_024642185.1 Marivivens sp.
GGCGTGCTCTACCGCTACCGGCCCGAGGGCGATATGCGGGTGATCCTCTATGCGGTGTCGATCTCACTTATTTTGCATCCGGCGATCACTTGGGGCCTGTCGCAGCTGACCCACCTTGGCACCGCGCCGATGCGCTCGGCCGTTCTGACAAGCGCCATGGCGCCGGGGGTCAATGCCTATATCTTCGCCAATATGTATGGGGCCGCCCGCCGCGTGGCGGCCTCGACCGTGCTCATCGCCACGGCAGCCTCGATCCTGACGGCCTGGGGCTGGCTGTCGATTTTGCCATAACCCCGAAAACACAAGAGGCGGACCCTGGGGCCCGCCTCGTGATGGTGCGGTCGAAAAGACTCGAACTTTCACTCCGGTTAAGGAACAGCGACCTCAACGCTGCGCGTCTACCAATTCCGCCACGACCGCACGGTCTTGGAGGTGAGGCGCTGAATAGCGAAGGATTCGGGGGATGTGAAGAGCAAAATCGGCCCTATTGCGCGGTTTTTTCCCGAGGTCTTTTTGGCGCCTGTTCGAAGAGCTTTCCAAACAGGACGGCCGTAATCGCACCGGTCAGGACCAACGCGAAACCAAGGTCTTCATAGCCCGCAAACAGAGTGCGCGACATCAGGCGGCCCGGCAGGAACGCCAGCGTTCCGGCGACCCCGAGCGACCAGAAGGCGAGATTGCGCATGACCCCCTCGTGGGCCCGCCGGTTGCCCGACCGCGCATAACGGATCGCGATATAGAGCGCCCAGAGCGTGAAGATCGAGAGGCCGTGGATCGGGCCGAACGGCCCCACAAGCTTCATGCCGCTGATCCAGAACGAGCTGAGCGCCGTTGTCGCCATTGCGGTTACCCAGATATAGCCGAGGATCTTGTGCAGCCGGTCGCGGCGCCGGCGCAGAAGAACGATTGGCGCCAGAACCACGGCCTCAAGGGCCGAGATCACATGGAAGGTCACGGCAGGACCGGCGGCGAGAAGTTCGTCTATCATTGTCATTTCAATCACTCCTTGGTTTGATTGCCCAAAGCCTTGAGACAGCCCCGCGCAGCCTTCCAGCGCGGATTCGCGGAAAGGGGAAACGCCATCGCAGACCGCACGCCGATCCGCTTTGCGCTTCGTGAAATGCAACGGCAGGCCCGCGCACCGCGGGTCTGGGTCGCGATTGCCGCGCTTGCCGTGGTTCTCGGCCTGTCAGGGCCGTTCGGAACCGAAAGCGCGATGCGGCTTGCGCCCCGGATCGGCTATTGGGGGCTGATCGCGGCGGTGACCTATTTCTCGGGAAGCTTCGTGGTCTCCCTGTTCACGCACCGCTTCGAACGGACCCGCCCGCCTATGGCAATCGGGTTTCCGTTGATCACTCTGGCGATCGCGGTGGTGGTTTTGATCGAGGTCGTGGCGATCAACTGGGCGGTGCTCGGCAATGCGCCAAGCTCGTCTGGCGAGGTCTTGTCGCTGGCAGTCAATGTTCTGGGGGTCGGGGTCGTGATCGCCGGCATCATCGTCTATTTCTCGCGATCCGCGCCCAAGCCCGCCGGCTCGCCCCCCGCGCCGGAAGCGCCGCGCCTGCTGCAACGGCTCGATCTGGTCAAACGGGGCGCCTTGATCTCGCTCTCGGTGCAGGATCATTACACCGAAGTCGCCACGAGCAAGGGCACCTCGCTTGTGCTTTTGCGCCTGTCGGATGCCATCACTGAGGCCGATCCGGTGCCCGGCCTTCAGGTGCATCGCTCGCACTGGGTTGCCACCGGCGAAGTGAAGTCCGCCCGCCGCGACGGCGCCAAGGCCGTGCTCACCATGTCGGACGGGCGTGACATTCCGGTGAGCCGGACCTATGTGCAGGCGGTCAAGGACGCAGGGCTTCTTCCCGGATAGCACATGGTAGAGTGGATCACTTCAGACGGGCTGACCGATTACGACAAGGCCGTGGCCTTCATGGAGGCGCGGGCCGAAGCGATTGCGCGCGGCGAGGCGGACGAGGCGATCTGGCTGGTCGAGCACCCGCCCCTCTATACCGCCGGCACCAGCGCCAAACCTGCCGACCTGACCGATCCGGACCGCTTTCCCGTCTACGAGGCCAAGCGCGGCGGGCAGTATACCTATCATGGCCCCGGACAGCGTGTGGCCTATGTGATGCTCAACGTGGGCGAGCGTGGCCATGATGTGCGCCGCTTTGTTCAGGATCTTGAGACTTGGGTCATCGCCGCGCTGGCCGAGTTCAACGTGACGGGCGAGATTCGCGAAGGCCGTGTCGGCGTCTGGGTCGAGCGACCGGAAAAGCCGCGCGCGATTGATGGCTCGGTGCGCGAGGACAAGATCGCCGCCCTCGGCATCCGGCTGCGCAAATGGGTCTCGTTTCACGGCCTGTCGATCAACGTCGACCCCGACCTCGAGCACTTTTCCGGAATCGTTCCCTGCGGCATCCGCGAACACGGGGTGACGAGCCTCGTCGATCTCGGCCTGCCGGTGACGATGGCGGATGTCGATGTCGCCCTGAAGCGCACATTCGAGGCCTCGATGACGCCCCGAAGCCTCGCCTGACCGCGCCTGCGCCAATTTATCCCAAGACCCCAACGCATTCGAATATTGCCCCCCATGGCCTGAGCGACTAGAACCACCCCAAAGCTGGTGGCACGAGTCTGACTCGGGCTGCCCTTTAATTGACGCCAATACGGGAGAGCCACATGGCAGACGCCGCCATCCACGGCCATGATCACCACGACGAGCGGGGCTTCTTCACCCGCTGGTTCATGTCCACCAACCACAAAGACATCGGTATCCTCTATCTCTGGGTAGCCGGTGCAGTCGGTTTCATTTCGGTCCTGTTCACGGTTTACATGCGCCTCGAGCTCATGCATCCGGGTGTTCAGTATATGTGCGCCGAAGGGGCCCGCTTCATTGCCGACGCCTCGGCCGAGTGCACCCCGAACGGTCACCTCTGGAACGTGATGATCACCTATCACGGCGTTTTGATGATGTTCTTCGTTGTCATTCCGGCGCTGTTCGGTGGCTTCGGCAACTACTTCATGCCGCTGCAGATCGGCGCGCCCGACATGGCCTTCCCGCGCATGAACAACCTGTCGTTCTGGATGTATGTGGCCGGTACCTCGCTCGGCGTCGCCTCGCTCCTGAGCCCCGGTGGCAACGGCCAGCTCGGCTCGGGTGTGGGCTGGGTTCTCTACCCGCCGCTCTCGACCTCTGAAGGCGGCTATTCCATGGACCTCGCCATCTTCGCGGTGCACCTCTCGGGTGCCTCCTCGATCCTCGGCGCGATCAACATGATCACCACCTTCCTCAACATGCGCACCCCGGGCATGACGCTGCACAAGGTGCCGCTGTTTGCCTGGTCGATCTTCGTGACCGCATGGCTCATCCTTCTGTCGCTTCCGGTTCTGGCCGGCGCCATCACCATGCTTCTGATGGACCGCAACTTCGGCACGACCTTCTTCAACCCGGCCGGTGGCGGTGATCCGATCCTCTATCAGCACATCCTGTGGTTCTTCGGCCACCCGGAAGTGTATATCATCATCGTTCCGGCCTTCGGCATCATCAGCCATGTGATTGCGACCTTCTCGCGCAAGCCCATCTTCGGCTACCTGCCGATGGTTTATGCGATGGTCGCCATCGGTGCTTTGGGCTTTGTCGTCTGGGCGCACCACATGTACACCGTAGGCATGTCGCTGACCCAGCAGTCCTATTTCATGCTGGCGACGATGGTCATCGCGGTTCCCACCGGTGTTAAGATCTTCTCGTGGATCGCCACCATGTGGGGCGGCTCGATCGAGTTCAAAACCCCGATGCTCTGGGCCTTCGGCTTCCTCTTCCTCTTCACCGTGGGCGGCGTGACCGGCATCGTCCTGTCGCAGGCGCCGATCGACCGCGCCTATCACGACACCTATTATGTCGTGGCGCACTTCCACTATGTGATGAGCCTTGGCGCCGTGTTCGGCATCTTTGCGGGCATCTACTTCTATATGCCCAAGATGTCGGGCCGGATGTTCCCCGAATGGGCGGGCAAGCTGCACTTCTGGGCCATGTTCATCGGTGCCAACCTGACCTTCTTCCCGCAGCACTTCCTCGGGCGTCAGGGCATGCCGCGCCGCTACATCGACTATCCCGAGGCTTTCGCCCACTGGAACTACATCTCGTCGATCGGTGCCTTCATCGCCTTCGCCTCGTTCGTGTTCTTCATCGTCCTTCTGGCTGTTGTCCTGATGCGCCCGCGCAATGTGACCGTGAACAACCCCTGGAACGAGTGGGCCGACACCCTCGAGTGGACTCTGCCCTCGCCGCCGCCGGAGCACACCTTCGAGACGCTCCCCAAGCAGAGCGACTGGGACAAGGGCCACGCCCACTGAGGCGAGCCAGACTAAAGAAAGGCCCCGGAACTTCCGGGGCCTTTTCTTTTGGTGACTGGCAAGCCCGCGCCTCTTGGCGCTAGGTTCGGTCGAAACAAGGAGACAGACATGAGCGGCATCTTCGACGAAGACCTTTTCCTCAAGGGCCTCGAACAGCGGCGGGCGACGCTTGGCAAAGAGTATGTCGACAACAACCTCGCGGCCGCCGACGATTTCTCGCGGCCGTTTCAAGAAGCGATGACGGCCTGGTGCTGGGGCTTCGGCTGGGGCGACGATGTGATCGACCCCAAGACCCGCTCGATGATGAACCTCGCGATGATCGGCGCCTTGGGCAAGATGCACGAATGGGAGCTGCATTGCCGCGGCGCGCTCCGCAATGGCGTGAGCCGTGAGGAGTTGCGCGCCATCATCCACGTCATCGGCATCTATTGTGGCGTGCCGCAGGCGGTCGAGTGTTTCCGCGCGGCGCGGAAGGTGCTCGAGGAAGAGGCCGCAGGCTAGGACCGTGCCCTACGAGTGGATCAGGCCCGAAGAAGGCCCCGATGCGCCGTTGGCCGAGTTGCATCTCTGGCCCTATCGGTCGTTGCCCAAAACCGGCTTTGTCATCTTCATCGGCCTGACCGCCGGTATGATCGCCCTGCCCCTTGCCGCCGTGATCGGCTCCAAGATCCTCTGGGCGCTTCTGCCCTTCCTTGCCGCCGCCGTGGCGGGCCTGTGGTATGCCCTGTCGCGCAGCTATCGCGATGGTAGCACCCTCGAGATCCTGACCCTGCGCCGCGAGCGGATCGCGCTTATCCGCCACAACCCGAACGGGCCAGTGCAGGAATGGCAGGCCAACCCCTATTGGACGACCGTGCAGATCCACCCCACGGGCGGGCCCGTGCCCAACTATCTGACCCTGAAAGGCGAAAGCCGAGAGGTGGAAATCGGCGCCTTCCTCAGCGAGGAGGAGCGGCTCAAGCTGAAAGACCAGCTGGCCGAAGCGCTCGTTCGGTCGAAAACCTACGCCTAGAACTCGCGCCCCAAACGCCGCGCTTCCTCGATGAGGCTAGCGCGAATTTCGTCCGTCTCGAGCGCGTCATAGAAGAGCTTTAGATCGGCGTTCTTGATCCCACAGTAGTTCAGGACGCCAACCAGAAGCTGCGACCGCATCGCCGCGAGGTCGCCGCGCTCGCGGTAGCCTTCGGCGCTATTGGCGGCAATGCCGATCATCAGCGCCTTCTGGTGCGGCAGCTTGCGCGCGCCATAGGCCCAGCCGTTGTTCCAGACCCGGTCGATCCAGCCCTTGGTCATGGCCGGCACCGACCACCACCAGACCGGAAAGACAAAGGCGATCGCGTCGTGCCGGGCGATCCGCGCCTGTTCGGCCAGAACGGCCGCGGAATAGACCTTGTCGTCGTCGTCCCAGTCCGGCTCGTCGGTCAAAAGCATCCGTGGATCGTAGCCCTCGGCATAGAGATCGGCGACCTCGGCCTCATGCCCGGCCCCGGCCAGCCCCTCGAGAAAGGCGTCGAGAATGGCGCCGGTGAACGAGTGGCGGCGGGGATGATCGAAGACAACCAGAACTTTCATTGCGCGCCCTACTCTCGGTCGAGTTCAGCCGGACCAAAGCCTAGCCGAGCTTGGCCTTCACCATCGGGCCGACTTTGCCGAAATCCATCTGGCCGGTGTATTTGCCCTTGAGCGCGGCCATGACCTTGCCCATGTCGCGGATCGAGCTGGCCTCGACCTCGGCGATGGCGGCGGCCACGGCGGCATCCGTCTCGGCGTCATCAAGCTGCCGCGGCAGGTATTCCTCGATGATCCGGATCTCGTTCATCTCTTTCTCGGCCAGTTCGAGCCGCCCGCCCTCTTCATAGGCGCGCGCGCTTTCCTGCCGCTGCTTGACCATCTTGCCGAGGATGGCGAGCACCGTGTCGTCGCTGACCTGTGCATCCTCGCCATCGGTGCGGGCGGCGATGTCGCGGTCCTTGATGGCGGCATTGATCAGGCGCAGGGTCGACAGGCGGTCGGCGTCCTTGGCCTTCATCGCCTCCTTGAGGGCGCTGCTGATCGTCGTTCTCATGTCCATGTGTCTGGGCCTTTGAGCGGTGGTCCGAGGCCGCGACTCATACTCTGCCCGGCCTCTCGTGACAACAGGGGCGACGCGGGGTCACATCCCCGGCCTTCCGGGGCGCTTCTGCCTTGACCCTCACCGCCCGAAACCTTACGACCGCAGCAATTTGGCCATAGGGGAGTCGCGATCATGCCGCACAGCGCAATGGATAAGCCTACCGCCTGTCTTGCTCTTGCAGATGGCACCCTCTTTTACGGCTACGGTTTCGGCGCCACAGGGCAGGCCGAGGCCGAGCTGTGCTTCAACACCGCGATGACCGGCTATCAGGAGATCATGACCGATCCCTCCTACGCAGGCCAGATCGTCACCTTCACCTTCCCCCATATCGGCAACACCGGCGTCACCCCCGAGGATGACGAAACGGCCGAACCTGTGGCCGCCGGCATGGTTGTCAAATGGGATCCTACCGAGCCGTCGAACTGGCGCGCCACACAGGATCTGGCAAGCTGGCTCGCCGCCAAGGGCCGGATCGGCATCGGCGGCCTCGATACCCGCCGCCTGACCCGCGCGATCCGCCAGCAGGGCGCGCCGCACGTGGCGATCTCCCATGACCCCGACGGCAATTTCGACGTCGAGGCGCTGGTCAAGGCCGCGCGCGGCTTCAAAGGCCTTGTCGGGCTCGATCTGGCGAAAGAGGTGACCTGTGCACAGTCCTACCACTGGGACGAGATGCGCTGGGCCTGGCCCGAGGGATATGCCCGCCAGGAGGCCCCGCGGCACAAGGTCGTCGCCATCGACTACGGCGCCAAGCGCAACATCCTGCGCTGCCTCGCCTCGACCGGTTGCGATGTGATCGTGCTTCCGGCCAGCGCGACCGCCGACGAGGTGCTCGCGCATGAGCCCGATGGCGTGTTCCTCTCGAACGGCCCCGGCGATCCGGCGGCCACCGGCGCCTATGCCGTGCCGATGATCCAAGGGGTTCTCGAGCGCAGCGAGCTGCCGGTTTTCGGCATCTGCCTCGGCCACCAGATGCTGGCCCTTGCCCTTGGCGCCAAGACCATCAAGATGAACCACGGCCACCACGGCGCGAACCATCCGGTGAAGGATGTGGAAACCGGCAAGGTCGAGATCACCTCGATGAACCACGGCTTCACCGTCGACAGCCAGACCCTGCCCAAGGGCGTCATGGAGACCCACGTATCGCTTTTCGACGGTTCGAACTGCGGCATCCGGATGACGGATCGGCCGGTCTTCTCGGTTCAGTATCACCCCGAGGCGAGCCCCGGCCCGCAGGACAGCTTCTATCTCTTCGAGCGTTTCGCAAACGCCATGGAAGCCCGCAAATCCTAGGCCTGTTAAGGTCTGATTAACCCTGATCAGCGATCCAGTCCCTAAGGCTTGGCCAAGGGGAAGGAATGGATCTGGAAGCTCTCAGTCGTACCGGCGCTGGCTCGCGGCAGGCTGTTCCACTTTCGCCTCTGTCGATAACTTTGGCCCGCAGGGGCCTGGCCTCGGGGCGGCGCCTTGCTGAAATCGAGGCCGCGGCCAAAAACTTCGACCGCCCTCTTCCCGAAATCCTTGCCCGCAGCCTCTTTTTGTCCACCGACACTCTTGCCGAGGCCGAGGCCGAAACTCTTGGCTCCGGTCTGATCAATCCATTGTCCGAGCCTCCCGATCCGACCCTCCTTGCCCGCTTCGGACCCGATCAAGCGCTTCGACTAGGCTTGCTACCATGGCGGCGGGTAGGTGGCCGCACGATAATTCTTGCCGCGCGACCGGAGGGGTTCTCGCGTGCCCTGCCTTATCTCACCAAGCTTTTTGGGTCGGTTCGGATGGCTGTCGCAGCCGCCGACCAGATCGAAGAGGCCATCGTCGCCGCGGCATCGGAGGCGTTGGTCGCGCGCGCCGAGGCCATGCCGCCTGCGCGGCTGAGCGCCCGCGGCTGGCCCGGAAGAAGGGGAATCCTTGGGGCAACGGTCATTGGCGCCGTGCTGTTGCTGATTGCCGCCCTTGCGCCAAGGTGGGGGCTTACCCTCGCTATCGCATGGGCGTTGATGACACTCGTGCTCAACATGGGGCTCAAGATTGTTGCGGCGGTTGCCGTTTTCTCCGGCCAAGTCGGTCGCGTTAAGACCGATCCCCTGCCCAAGCGCTTGCCGGTCGTGACGCTTCTGGTCCCCCTCTACAAGGAACGCGAGATTGCCGGCCACCTTCTGCGCCGGCTGTCGGCGATTGATTATCCCGCACCCCTGCTCGACGTGATCCTTCTTTTGGAAGCCGACGATCATCTAACGCGCGAGACATTGGCCGCAGCCAATCTGCCGCGCTGGATGCGGGCAATCATCGTGCCCAAGGGCACGATCAAGACCAAACCGCGGGCGCTCAACTATGGCCTCAATTTTGCGCGTGGGCGGATCATTGGCATCTACGATGCCGAAGACGCACCGGCCCCTGATCAAATCACGAAAATTGTCGCCCGTTTCGCCGCCCGTGGCCCCGAGGTCGCCTGCCTGCAAGGCATCCTCGATTACTACAACAGCCGCGCCAACTGGCTCGCGCGGTGCTTCACACTGGAATATGCGGCGTGGTTCCGGGTCGTTCTCCCGGGAATGGCCCGCCTTGGCCTGACAATCCCGCTTGGCGGCACCACTGTTTTCTTCCGCCGCAGCGTTCTGGAAGAGATCGGCGGCTGGGATGCCCATAATGTCACCGAAGACGCCGATCTTGGCCTGAGGCTCGCCCGGTTTGGCTATCGCACCGAATTGGTGGATACCGTCACGGGAGAAGAAGCCAATTGCCGCGCCTGGCCCTGGGTGCGGCAGAGGTCGCGCTGGCTCAAGGGCTATGCCGTGACATATGGGGTGCATATGCGCCAACCACTCAGGCTCTTGCGGGATCTCGGCCCGTGGCGATTTTTCGGCGTTCAGATCCTTTTCTTTGGCACCCTGAGCGCCTTTGCCCTGGCGCCGGCGCTGTGGAGCTTCTGGCTGATCCTTTTTGGCCTGCCCCACCCCCTGATCGACATTCTGCCCCCGGCTGCGTTCATTTCGTTATCGACGCTGTTCATCATGAGCGAGCTGACCAACCTGATCGTCGCCGCTCTTGCCGTGCGCCGCGCCGGGAAAGGCTGGCTCGCGCCTTGGGCAATCACGCTGCAAGCCTATTTCCCGCTCGCTACGTTGGCGGCCTACAAGGGGCTTTTGGAAATTCTCTGGCGGCCGTTCTTCTGGGACAAGACCTCACACGGCCATTCGATATCGCCCCACGAGGGGGCAATCACGCGTTCCGTTCAACCGACGCGGCATCCAGCTTGAGGCGGGTCATAAACGCCTTGGAGATATGCTCGCGCACCGCCTTGTTGGCGGCGTCGCCATCCCCCGCCTCGATCGCTGTGACGATGGCATGATGTTCGTCGAGCGCGCCGGCGCCGCGTCCCTCAGCGGCAAGCGACGTGGTCGCCAGAAGCGCCATCGAGCGATGCACGAGGTCAAGCTGCTGGACGAGAAAGCGGTTGTGGCTGGCGAGGTGGATCTGCTTGTGAAAGCGCCGGTTGGCCCGCGACAGGGCATCAGGATTGCCGATGAGCTTGCGATCGGCCTCGACCATGTCGCGCAGGACGCGGATCTCTTCGGGGGTGGCGTGGCGCGAGGCAAGGCGGGCGGCAAGGCCCTCAAGCTCGCCGCGAACCACATAAAGCTCGGCCATCTGCGTATGATCGAGCGAGGCCACGATCAACGAGCGGCCATCGCGGGTCAGGAGCGACTGGGTCTCGAGCCGCTGAAGCGCCTCGCGGATGGGCGTGCGCGAGACGCCGAAGCGCTCGGCGAGCTCGCTTTCCACCAGCCTGTCGCCCGGCTTGTAGATATGGCTGTCGATCGCCTCGAGGATCAGCGCATAGGCGTCCTTCTGGGGGCTGCGGGCATCTTGCATCGTCGTGTCCTAACCGTGTCGGCAAAGCCTAGCCGCCAAGCCCCGCCTCTTTCAAGCCAAAGAGATTGCGCCTATTGCCGCGCTTGATAAGGTCCACGCCATGGTAGCTGCCTCTTTCTCTCATGTCCGGGCCTGGGTCTTTGACCTCGACAATACGCTTTACCCGCCCGAAGCCCGGCTTTTCGACCAGATCGAAGTGCGGATGACCGATTTCGTCCAGCGTGCACTTGGCGTTGATCGGGCCGAGGCCGACCGGCTCCGCGCCAGCTATTGGGCGCGCTATGGCACGACACTGGCTGGCCTGATGAAAGAACACGGCGTCGATCCCGGCCCCTATCTCCATGAGGTCCATGAGATCGACCTGAGCCACCTGACCCCTGATCCCACCCTCGCCGCCGCCATTGCACGGCTACCGGGGCGGCGCATTGTCTATACCAACGGCTCAAATCCATATGCCAAGCGGGTGCTGGCGGCCCGCGGGCTGACGGGCATTTTTGATGCCGTCTACGGCGTCGAGCACGCGGGCTTTCGCCCCAAGCCCGCGCAAGCGGCGTTCGAGGCCGTGTTCGCACTCGACGGCATCGCCCCCGAGCAGGGCGCCATGTTCGAGGACGATGTCCGCAACCTCGCAGCACCGCACGCGATGGGGATGAGGACAGTGCATGTCGGCCCCGAACCGCTGCCACATCCGCACATCCATCACCATACAAGCGACCTTGCGGGCTTTCTGTCGCAACTCGGCTGACCCCCCTTTCCCCTGCCGCAGCAGGGGCCTATGACTGGGCCATGACGCGGGCTGAAACCGATATCGTGATCGCCGGTGGCGGCGTGGCGGGCCTGACGGCCGCTGCGGCCTTCGGCTCCGCCGGATTTCGCGTGACCATCGTCGATCCGGCCCCGCCGGTGACAGATGCGGGCGCGGAGGGCGCCGATCACCGGACCACGGCCTTCCTTCAGCCCTCGCGCGAGTTTCTCATGGCGGCGGGGCTATGGGAGCGGCTAGAGCCTCATGCCATGCCGCTTGATGTGATGCGGATCGTGGATGCGGGCGGCGCGGAGCCTGAGCCGCGTGTGGCCCGCGATTTCGTGGCCTCCGATATCGGCCCCCTGCCCTTTGGCTGGAACTTCCCCAACTGGCTTTTGCGGCGCGAGATGGTGGCGCGGCTCTCCGAATTGCCCAACGTCGATTTCCGCCCCGGCACCGGCTATCGCCGCTCGCTGGCGCGTGAGGCCGAGATACTGGTCGATCTGAGCGATGGCTCCAGCTTGCGCGCGCGCCTTCTGATCGGAGCGGACGGGCGCAATAGCGCCGTCCGGCAGGCGGCGGGCATCGGCGTCAGGACCACGCGCTATGGGCAGAAGGCAGTTGTTTTCGCGGTCACGCATGACTTGCCGCATGGCAATGTCTCGACCGAGGTGCATCGCACCGGCGGGCCTTTCACGCTGGTGCCGTTGCCCGACCACGAGGGCAAGCCGTGCTCGGCCGTGGTCTGGATGGAGAGCGGCCCCGAAACCAAGCGTCTCGCGGCATTGGGCGAGGCAGAGTTCAACGCCGAGGCCACCGCCCGTTCGGCGGGGGTCTATGGAGCGCTGACGCTGATCGGCCCGCGGCAGGTCTGGCCGATCATCAGCCAGATCGCCGACAAGATGATCGCCGCGCGCACCGCGCTTGTGGCCGAGGCGGCCCATGTGGTGCCGCCCATCGGGGCGCAGGGGCTGAATATGAGCCTGGCTGACCTCACCTGCCTGCACGGGCTGGCCGTGGCGCGGCC
>JAHEBR010000048.1 GCA_024642185.1 Marivivens sp.
AGGCGGCGGTGGTCACGTCGAAATCGTCGCGCTCGGCCACGAGGGCCTCGAGCGCCCCGGCCGAGAGCGCGGGATCAAGCGCAATCGAGCCACCCGCGAAATTCGCAGGATCAAGCCGCCCGAGGATCAGGTCGGCATCCGTTACCGCTGGCCGTTCGCCGCCGCGCATATAGCAGGCGGGCCCGGGCTCGGAGCCCGCGCTTTCGGGGCCCACGCGGATCTGGCCGAGGCTGTCGATATGCGCAAGCGAGCCGCCGCCTGCGCCGATCTCGACCATGTCGATCACAGGGATCGAAATGGGCATGCCTGAGCCCTTCTTGAAGCGGTAGGAGCGGGCAACCTCGAACACCCGCGCGGTTTTCGGTGCGCCATCGCGGATCAGACAGATCTTGGCCGTGGTGCCGCCCATGTCGAAGCTCAGAACCCGCGAAAGCCCATGCCGCCGCGCCACATCGGCGGCATAGATCGCGCCGCCCGCGGGGCCGCTTTCGACAAGGCGCACAGGGAACTGCGCGGCATTCTCAAGGCTCATGATCCCGCCGCCCGAATGCATCAGGAAGATCGGGCAGGGCGCGCCGGCGGCGGCGAGCCTGTCGCGCAGGCGGCCCAAGTAGGCCTCCATCATCGGCTTGACGTAGGCATTGGCGCAGGTGGTGTTGAACCGCTCGTATTCGCGCATCTGCGGCGAGACATCGGAGGAAAGTGAAATCGAAACACCGGGGAGTGCCGCCTGAAGCCGTTCGCGCACCAGCCGCTCGTGGGCGGGGTTGAGATAACTGTGCAGGAAGCCGACAGCGATCGAGTCGAACCCTCGCAGCTTCTCGACCAGCGCCTCAATCTCGACCTCATCCAGCGCGATCAGGATATTGCCACCGGCATCGACGCGCTCTTTCAGGGTAAACCGCCGGTCGCGCGGGATCAGGGGCAGGGGCAGGACGAGGTTGAGATCGTATTGCTCAAACCGGCTCTCGGTCCGCATCTCGATCACATCGCGAAAGCCCTCGGTGGTGATGAAGGCCGTCTTGGCCCCGCGCCGTTCAATCAGGGCGTTGGTGGCGAGCGTCGTGCCGTGGATCAGTTGACCAATCTCGGACATGGCGATTCCGGCCTTGGCGCAGACCTGCTGGAGCCCGTCGATGATTGCATCTTCGGGGGCGGAATAGGTCGTCAAAACCTTGGTGGAATAGGTCGCCCCGCCCACCTCGATGACGACATCGGTGAAGGTGCCGCCGATGTCGGCTCCGGCGCGGATTGTCTTGGATGCCATTGGGCCTCTCCCTGAATTCGGGGCGACTATAGCGGGGCGATTGAATAAGGAAAAATCTCTTTTCGATATTGATAGAATCAGGAAATGCGATCCTGTGGCGGCGATAGCCGTTGCGCGATTTTCGCGGCCTCGGCGATATAGGGCGGCAGGGGATCAAGATCACACCGCGCCTTGAAAAAGAGGGCGTCGGGCCGCCAGCCATAGGCGACCTCGCGCAACCGGACCGCGCCGAGGTGATCCTCGATCATCGGTCGCGGCAGGCAGGCGATGCCGAGGCCGTCGAGGGTCATTTGCAGGCAGACGGCGTTGTTGGTGGCGGGCACGATCCGAACCTTGGCGCCGAGGCTGCGGAAATGGTCATCCAACTGGCGATGGGGAACGGTGCCGCGCGGATGGGCGAGGATCGGGTGGCGCGAAAGGTCATCCGCCGAGACCTTGCCAGGCGGAAGGCTGAGCGCGGGAGAGGCCACCCACGCATAGGGCGCTTGCCCGAGTTGCGCGGAGAAACGGGTCTTGCGGTCAAACGGGCCGCTCTGGAACGTCAGGTCGAGGTCATGCGCTGCGAGCGCCTTTGAAAGGTTGGCCGACAGGTCGACAGTCAGTTCGACGTCGATGTTGGGGAACCGCGCCCGCATTTCGATCAGGAAAGGCTGAAGCCATGTGTGGGCGACCAACTCGCTCACCCCGAGCCGAAGGACGCCGCTATAGAGCGTGTCGTCGTCGGCTGCCGCGACGAAGGCCTCGTTGGCGGCAAGGATCGCGCGGGCGGGGGCGAGAAGGCTCTGGCCGCGCGGGGTCAGCCGAACCGAGCCGGCATCACGCTCCATCAGGCGAAAGCCGAGCTGGTCCTCAAGCTGGGCGATCCTGCCCGAGATATTCGGCTGGGTCGTGTTCAACCGCTCCGCTGCGCGGCGGAAGGTGCCAAGGTCGGCAACCGCGACGAAGGCCTGAATATGCTTGAGGTTGGGCGTCATGGCGCGAGAGTGGCGCGCCGCCCGCGAAAAGAAAAGGGCGGGCGGCTCGGGCCCGCCGATCTCTAGCCTTTGACAGCGCCTTCACCGAGCCCCGAGACAAGGTATTTCTGGGCGATCAGGAAAACGATGGTGATCGGCACGCCCGACAGGATCGCGGCAGCTGCGAAATCGCCCCAGAGGTACTTGAACTCGTTGAGATAGAGGCGCGAGCCGACCGCCAGCGTCAGATTGTCCTCCGAGCGCAAAAGGACGCTCGCCACCGGATAGTCGTTGATCGCGCCGATGAAGACGAGGACGAAGATCACCGCCATCATCGGCACGGCAAGCGGCAGGAACACAAGGCGGAAGGTCTGCCATGGCGTTGCCCCGTCGATCGCGGCGGCCTTGTCGAGGGCGGTGTCGATTCCGTCGAAATAGCCCTTCAACGTCCAGATATGCAGGACGACCCCGGACCAATAGACCATGATGACCGAGAGGTGGCTGTCGATCCCGAGGAAGGGGCTGACCTCGCCCAGCGAGTCAAAGATTGCATAAAGCGCGATCAGCGCGAGCGTTGTCGGGAACATCTGGATGATGAAGAGGCCATCGAGAAGCGCCGTTCGCCCGCGGAATTTGATGCGGCTGAAGGCATAGGCCGAGACGGTGGAAATCACCAAAACGCCCGCACCGGCGAAAAGCCCCAGTTTGATCGAATTCCACATCCAGCGCAGGACAGGGAAGGGCGGCTCGACCACCGTCCCGTCCGCGCGGACATAGTCGAGGCCGAAGGCCAGATACCAATGCTCGAGCGTCGGGTTGCGCGGCCAGATATCACCGATGGTGAAGTTTCCCTCTCGGAAAGAGATCGAGACGACCATCAGGAACGGGAAGGTGATGAAGGCCAGGAAAAGGATCAGGAACCCGTGGGCAAAGATCTTTTTGATCCGAAGGTCGCGGGGGCGTTCTACGATCATTTGCCTGCCCTCTTCTCTGTGCCGCGCCGCATGGCGACAAAGTTGACGTAGGAGATCACCGAGACCAGCACAAAGATCAGAAGGGTGATCGCGCCGGCAAGGCCAAACTCGGTCGAAGAGAAGCCAAAGGCGATGCGATAGGTGAAAGAGGCGAGGATATCGGTCTGGCCCGCGGGAACGGTCGTGCCGACGATATCCGGAAGGCCGCGCGTCAAGAGAAGCACCAGCACCATATTGTTGAAGTTGAAGGCAAAGCTCGAAATCAGGAGCGGCATGAAGGGCGGCAGGATCTGCGGCAGCGTGATCTTGAAGAACACCCGCGAAGGAGAAGCGCCCTCAAGTGCCGCCGCCTTCTTGTGGTCCTGCGGGACGCCCTGCAGAAAGCCCATCGCAAGAAGCATCATGTAGGGATAGCCGAGCCAGGTGTTGACGATCAGGATCATCGTTCGCGCAAGGTTGGCGTTGGTGAACCATTCGGGCCTGACGCCAAAGATCGCCTCGAGGATCAGGTTTATCTCGCCAAAGTTCTGGTTGAAGAGGCCGCGGAATACGAGGATCGAGATAAAGGACGGCACCGCATAGGGCAGGATCAGCAGGATCCGGTAAATGGCCTTGCCACGCAGGTGCTCCCACTGGAGGACGACAGCCAGCGCCAAACCAACCGCGAAAGTTAGCGCCACCGAGGCGGCAGCGAAGGTCACTGTCCAGATAAAGATGCCGATCATCGGCTCGCGGATGCCGGAATTGTTGAAGATCCGGTCAAAGTTCTTCCAGCCGATATTCACATACCAGCCGGGCGGAATCTTTTCTCCGTTGTCGGCAAAATAGAAGCCTTCGGCGTGGTCGGGTGTCAGGATGACACCGTCGGCGATGCGCTCGAGCTGGCCATCCTCAAGCTCGCGATAATCCGGCATGAGGCTGGCAAAGGTGCGAAGGCCCGAGTTCTGGATCGAGATGCCGTCGGGCGTTGTCAGCGTCAGCGTCTGCAGCCCCGAACGCAGCTTGATGGCGTCTTTCGCCGACAAAAGGTTTGCAGGCTCGCTTGCCGCGTCAAGAGGCGCCTCCTCGAGCGCCTCGGTCAGGCTCACCGGCGCGGACAGAAGCCCCGCCTCGGGCAGCCAGATCTGATAGCTCCCATCGCCCAGATCGGCCACGGCAAAGGGTTGTTCCGTCGATTTGTCGACCGACCCGCGCGACATCAGAACCGATTTGGCGCGTTCAAAGGTCAGAAGGTTGAACGACGAATAGTTCGTGAAGCCGATCCAGATCGTATAGCCGATCGGCAGGGCGACAAAGAGCAGGATCGCCGCGACGCTGGGAAAGACGAAGCGCAGGTTATAGTATTTGTTGCGCCCGAAAATCAGCGCGAAGATCACGCCGACCGCGAGGATCACGACCGCAAAGAGCGGCTGCGCGATCAGATAGAGATAAAAGGCGACATACAGCAGCCCGAGCGTAATTGTGGCTACAACGGCCCACCGCAGGTATTGCGGCGCTTCGGTCTGGGGAATGGCGTCTGCGGGGGCACTCATGGCGTCCTCGTCGTCAAAGGCGGGCGGCGGATCGCTCCGCCGCCCTGTTCATGTTAGGCGGGATTATTCGCCGAGGATACGCTTGGCTGCGTCATTCAGAGCATCTTCCGGCGACTGGACGCCAGTGGTGATGTTCGTCAGAGCCGGACCCATCGCGCCCCAGAACGCACCCATCTCCGGGTTCGACGGCATCGGGATGCCGTTGGCGGCGTTGGCGATCGTGGCTTTCACAAGCGGATCTTCCTGAGCCTGACCGGCCGAGATGTCAGCCAGAGCGCCGAGGTTGCCATTGGCGTTCCAGTGGGCGAGGCCCTCGTCGGTCAGGATGTAGTTCTCGAGAAGCTCGATCACGAGATCCCTGTTCGGGGTCGCGGCGTTGACGGCGAAGGCCGGCACACCGAGGAACGGCGGGGAGACCTGACCGTTGACGGTCGGCAGAGGGGCAACGCCGATGTTGATGCCGGCGGCCTTGTAGCCAGCCCACGACCACGGGCCGTTGATGACCATCGCGGTCTCGCCCTTGGCCATCGCGCCGTCCATGACGCCATAGTCGACGCCAGCCGGCATCACGCCATCGTCAAAGAGCGACTTGAGCACGTTGGCACCCATCATCGCACCTTCGTTGTTCACGCCGGTGTTCTTGCCGTCGAACACGCCGTCGACCTTCTGGAAGGCGAAGCCGCCATTGGCCATCAGCATCGGCATGGTGAAGTAGGTGTTGTTATAGTCCCAAAGGATCGCGCGGACGCCTTCGGGCATCGCGAGGTCCTTGATCTCTTCGAAGGTAGCCGGCGGAGTGGCGACCAGATCGGCGTTGTAGATCAGGCCGATCGCTTCGACGTTGACCGGATAGCCCCAGACCTTGCCGCCGAAGGACACAGCGTCCCAAGCGGAGGCGAGGATGCCGTCGGTCATTTCCTGCGAGGGATCGACCGGCTGGATCAGGCCGCCAGCGGCCCATTCGCCAAAGCGGTCATGCGCCCACAGGACGATATCGGGGCCATCGCCGGTGGCAGCGGCTTGCTGGAATTTGTCGGTCAGCGGGTCAGCGACCTCGACCACAACTTCCACGCCGAGATCGGCGGTGAATTGTGCGACGACTTCCTGAAGAAGCGCATCGCCCTTGTCGCCGCCCATCCAGATCAGCAGCTTGCCCTCTTCGAGGGCGAGAGCCGGCGACGCGGTGGTCAGCAGCAGGGCCGCCAGGCCCAGTTTCTTGGTCAGTTTCATGGTTTTCTCCCTTGAGTGCCATGGTGCCCCGGCGTTAGGCCAGAGCGGTTACCTTTGAAGGCGCTAAATTCACCGCGCCCTCTTCTTCCAAATAGATAAAGCCGTTCGGAGGCAGCTCGAGCATGCCTCCGGCCAGTGTGGCGGCCTTCGGTCCGACAGCGCGGGCATTGCCCTCGACTGTCATGCCTTGGGCCTGATCCGACAGGTTGAAAACCCCTGTCAGAACCTTTCCGCCGTGACTGCGCCGGATCGCCAGAAGCGGTTCGGGCAGGACGGGGAACTCGGTCGCGCCAAGCCGTAGCTCGTCACGCGATTTGCGGAACGAAAGGGTGGCGCGATAGACGTTCAGAACGCTCGCGCCATCCGCATCCTGAAGATCAACCGCGCGGGCGGCTTGCGGTGCCTTGACCGGCAGCCAGGGGGTGCCGGTGGTGAAGGCGGCATGGTGTGCGTGCGCCTCCCAGACCATCGGGGTCCGGCAGCCATCGCGGCCTTTGTGATCGGGCCAGAAATCAATATAGCCCAGATCGGTGAGTTCGTGGAATTCGATATCGGTCTCGGTCTGGCCAAGCTCTTCGCCCTGATAGATGCCTAGCGTTCCGGGGAAGCTGCACAAAAGTGCTATCGACTGGCGCGCCACCGCATCGGCATCGCCGCCCGGCTTGGTCCAGCGGGTCGCATGGCGGCGCACGTCGTGGTTGGAAAACGACCAGCAGGGCCAGCCATCAGGCGCCTTCTTGAGGAAATTGGTGATCCGCGAGCGGAAGTGCGCGGCCGTATGGGCATCGCCGAGGAACTCGAAGGAATAGGCCATGTGCAGCCTGTCATCGCCCGAGGTGTATTCGGCCATCACCTCGATCGGCCGGATCGACTCGCCCACCTCGCCCACGAGCATCCGCGCGTCATACTCGTTTGTCAGCGCGCGAATGCGGCGCAGGACGGCGATATTTTCGGGCCGTGTCTTGGAATAGATATGATCCTGCGCCTCGTAAGGGTTGCCGGGAAATTCGGTCCAGCCCGAGGGCGGGTTGTCGCGCAAGAGCTTGTCGTGGACGTAGAAATTCACGGTATCGAGCCGGAAGCCATCAACGCCCCGCTCGAGCCAGAACCGCATCGTTTCCAGAAGCGCATCGACAACCGCTGGATTATGAAAGTTGAGGTCGGGCTGCTCGGTCAGAAAGTTGTGGAGGTAATACTGCCGCCGCCGCGCCTCGAACATCCAGGCCGACCCGCCAAAAACCGAGGGCCAATTGTTGGGAGGCGTGCCATCGGGTTGGGGATCGGCCCAGACGTACCAGTCCGCCTTGGGATTGGTCTTGTTCTGGCGGCTTTGCTGAAACCAGGGATGCTGGTCGCTGGTGTGGCTGATGACCTGGTCGATGATGACCTTCAGGCCAAGGGCGTGTGCCTTCGCGACCAGAGCGTCGAAATCGGCGAGCGTCCCGAAGAGGGGATTGACGTTCGTGTAGTCCGACACGTCATAGCCCATGTCCTTGTCGGGCGAGGTAAAGAACGGCGAGAGCCAGATCGCGTCGACGCCGAGCGAGGCAACGTGACCCAGGCGGCGGGTGATGCCCGGCAGATCGCCGATCCCGTCGCCGTTGTCGTCCTGAAACGAGCGCGGATAGATCTGATAGATCACCGCATCCCGCCACCATTCCCGCATTGTCACATCCCCGACCCGCCGCTGGCAGCGGCTGTTGATTCGTGGCCGAGGCTAACAATCTTTTCGGAAAACTCAAAACGTTTTAAATATGGTATTATTTCGCATACGCAGCATTTTCACTTTTTATTGTCATGTCGGTTTCGAATCGCTAGGCTCAATTTTTGAAACGGTTTGAATGACGGCGAATGGCAACCCTTAAGGATATCAGCGCAGAGCTTGGCCTCTCGGTGGCGACAGTCAGCCGGGCGCTTAACGGCTTTCCCGAGGTCAGCGCCCGCACCCGCGCCCGCGTGCAGGAGGCGGCGGATCGGCTGGGCTATAAGCCCAACCGCATCGCCCAGCGGCTTGTTACCGGGCGGTCGGGGATGGTGGGGTTCATCGCCAAGCTCAACGCCGACATGACCGCCGACCAGACCTTCCTTGAGATCCTGACGGGCCTGACCGCCGCGCTGGCCGAACGCGATGTTGATCTCGTCCTCTCGGTTGACCAGCATGACGATCCGGTCACGGTCTACGAGCGGATGCTCGAACGCGGCATTCTTGATGGCTTTATCCTGAACGCGCCGGTGCCCAACGACCCGCGCGTGGCTTTCCTGCAATCGCGCGGCATTCCCTTCGTCATGCACGGCCAGTCCGAACCCGAGGTGCATTACCCTTTCTACGGGATCGACAACCGCGCCGTGAGCCGCGACGCAGTCGGCCTTCTCGCCACGCTCGGCCATCGCCGGATTGCGCTTTTGAACGGCGATATCCGCTTCTCTTTCGCTATCGACCGCGAAGAAGGATTTCGCGAGGCGGTTGCCCAGGAGGGGCTCAACACCCCCGAGGCATTCATCGGACATGAGACCCCCTCCGAGAGCTATGGCTACACCGAGGCGCTGGCGATGCTCTCGGGTCGGCGCGGTGCCCAGCCAACAGCCATCGTCTGTGGCTCGACCCTTATCGCCGCTGGCGTGATGCGTGCGGCAAAGGATCTCGGGCTCTCGGTCCCTGCGGATCTGTCCCTCATCGCCCATGACGATGCCTTGCCTCAATTCCGCGCCGTGAATTTCGATCCGCCGCTGACAGTCACCCGCTCGCCGTTGCGCGATGCCTGTAGCCCGCTCGCCAACCATCTGATTGATCACATCGCCGGCGGCGAAGCCGATACCCTTCAAACCCGTATCCGCGCCGAACTTATCGTGCGCGAAAGCACCGGACCCGTCCCCAAAGGAGGCACCGATCCATGGCCCTAGACCAGTCACCCACCGCCGCCGCACTTGAAATCAATGCGCTGAGGAAAAGCTATGGCGCGGTCGAGGTTCTGAAAGACGTTAACGTTTCGATGGCTCCGGGCGAGTTTCTTGTGCTTGTCGGACCATCGGGCTGCGGCAAGTCCACGCTTCTCAACTGTATCGCCGGGCTGGAAGAGATCACCTCGGGCTCTCTCGCCATCGGCGGGCGCGATGTGACCAGCGAGCCGCCGAAGGACCGCGACATCGCGATGGTGTTTCAATCCTACGCGCTTTATCCGACGATGACCGTGGCCGAAAACATCGGCTTTGGCATGAAGATCCGCAAGGTGCCGGCCGACAAGGCCAAGGCCAAGATCGACGAGGTCGCCAAGCTCTTGCAGATCGATCACCTGCTTGATCGCCAGCCAAGCCAGCTTTCGGGCGGCCAGCGCCAGCGTGTCGCCATGGGCCGTGCGCTGGTGCGCGAGCCCAAGCTGTTCCTGTTTGACGAGCCGCTCTCCAACCTCGACGCCAAGCTGCGTGTCGAGATGCGCGCCGAGATCAAGCGCCTGCACAAAACCACGGGCGCCTCGATCGTCTATGTGACGCATGACCAGATCGAAGCCATGACGCTGGCCACGCGCATCGTCGTTCTCAAGGGCGGGATCGTTCAGCAGATCGGCACCCCGCACGAGATCTATGACCGGCCGACCAATACCTTCGTCGCGGATTTCATGGGAACGCCGCCGATGAACCTGATGCCGGCCACGGTGACCAAGACGGGGCTTCTTCTTGGTGATCAGGAAGTCGACATGGGCAAGGGATGGAGCGACCGCAAGCTGCCCGAACAAGTCATCGCCGGGATCCGGCCCGAACACGTCTTTGTCGCCAGTGGCAAGGCCGATCTGAAGCTTCGTCCCGAGATGGTCGAACACACCGGCGCCGAAAGCTTTGTCTTGTTCCGCCTGGCCGGCAAGCCGTTCCTTGCCAAACTTCCGGGAAGGTTCGACGAGGACGCGCCGGGCGAGCTTGCGCTCGGGATCGACCGCGCCGCGGTCAATCTTTTCGACGCAAGCACCGGCGACCGGATCGATTCCTGATCGGCAATAGTCCGTTCACCGATTATTCCTTTCCTGTTTACCCAACTTCGCTAGTCTGGGGAAAATGAAGTGAGGCAAATCGGAACGATGCAGCGTCCCCTGACCCGTGCAGGTCTGGCCCTAGCGTGCCTTGCGCCCGCCCTTTCGGCCTGTGGCCCTACGGCGCCTATTCCTGAGGGGAGCGGGTATTTCGACGTCTTCTACGACGTCTACTTCGTGGAAAGTTTTGCCCCCTACGCCGAGGCCGCATCGAACCTCGTCACTAATGACGCGCGATACCTTTTCGAAAAGTCGTTTGGCTGGTTCTTTTCGGATGCCCCCACCATAACCTATAACAGCTATCCACTTGAATCATCGCGCGTTCAGTTCGCCCATGCCGCGGGGCTGACGGGGCAGGGCCAAATTATCGGTTTCCTCGATTCGGGGTTCGACACGACGCATCCCGATTTTTCAAACAAGACGATATATTCCGCTGAAGACTTGAGCTCGCTTTCAGTCAACGCGCACGGCACGATGGTTGTTGGCGTGGCCGCGGCAGATGGTTCTGGAAGCATGATTGGCATCGCGCCAAACGCCGATGTCCTCCTTGGGTCGTTCGATAGTCAAGCCGGCATGGCCGATTCCATCAACCTCGCCCGGTCGATCGGGGCTGTCGCGATCAACAATTCCTGGGGCTACACGAACCTCGATGCAACCCAACCCGATTACAACTCTGCCTTCGCCGGAACGGGAGGGGCGTCATACCTTCAAGCGCTTCGGAACTATGCGGCCGAAGGCGTGGTCGTTTTCGCGTTGCGCAACGATGAAACCCTTACAAAAGCTGGAGTCATGGACGGGTTGCCGGTGCTCGAGTCTCAACTCGAGCCGGGGTGGCTAGCGGTCGGCAACGCTGTGCCAAAATATGACGACACAAGCATCCAGAGTGTTGAGCGGATCTCGTCGGCCTGCCTGGAATCTGCCCGATGGTGCCTTTTTGCAGATGGCGCATGGGAGTCTACGACGGCGGGTGGTGGCTATGAGTTTTCCACCGGCGCCTCGTTCGCCGCGCCGCAAGTCAGCGGCGCCCTTGCGCTTCTGGCCGAAGCCTTTTCGGGAATGGGCCTGACGCCTCATCAGCTCCGCGACCGGCTACTGGCCTCGGCTGACAACAACTTTCTCAACTCCTTCGACGGCATCCTCGATTTCGGCAATGGCGTCACACACGGGTTCAACGAGGAATTCGGCCACGGCTTCCTCGATATCCGCGCTGCTCTATTGCCAATCGGGGGGGCGGCGGTTCTCACCGAAAGCGGTGTCGCCCTTCCAGCGGGGAAACCTGCGGTCGTGACAGGCTCGGCTTTCGGCGACGCATTGGCCGAGGCCCTCGATGAGCGCGAGGTCGTTGTTCAGGATTCACTTTCGGCAGGCTTTGCCATCCCAGCAACGACATTGACCGCCTCGGCACGCCCTGTCCCGGTGGCGATGATTCGGGCCGCGGAAGTAGCCAGCGCCGACCTGGCTCCACTGCGCGAGGCCGCGGCCGGAGCGCCCAGTTCAAGCTTACTAGATGCCTATGGCGGGCAAATCTTCCAAACCTTTGATCAGGGGGCCGAGGCCTCGGTGCTTCTTCCCTCTTCGCTCGGCTCAGGCGGCATCGCGCTGCGTCAAGTGGGTGATCTTGCCGGTGCCGAGGTCAGTTGGGGCTTCAGCTGGCTGTCCGATCAGGGCGGCCCCCTGTCGGTCGGCGGGCCGGAAGGGCCGGGCGCAAGCGCGGTGGCGTCCTTCGATCTGGGTCTTGGCGGAGTGATTGCGCCTGGCGTTCGCCTGTCGGTCAATGCCCAAGCAGGAGTGGTCAAAGCCCCCTCTCAACCGCTTTTCAACGAGATCTCGCGGATTGCCTTCGACAGCGTGAGCGCGACACTCCAGCTCACCTCAATGGGCCGCGAAAATGATGTTCTGAGTTTTACCCTTGCGGCGCCGCCGTCGGTCACATCGGGGACCGCCCGCACCACGCTTCCAATGGTCTTGTCCGAGGGCGGCACCGGTTATGAAGATATGACCCTCAACCTGGCTCCCCAGGCCCGCCAGATCGACTTCGGCGTGACCTATCAAAGCCCCATCACAGAGGGTGCCGAGCTCTTTCTTGGGGCCTATGGGTCCGAGAATATTACGGGGGG
>JAHEBR010000254.1 GCA_024642185.1 Marivivens sp.
ACGACGCGGTAATCCGTCAGCGCCGGTTTGCCTGTTTCGTGGTCAACGTGCTGCAAGGGCCGGTTGGGCCAATCGACGATCAGCGGCAAGTCGATGGTGCCGGTCTTGGTCGCCATCTCGCCCCAGACCCGGGCGACATAGGTCTTCTTCGTATAGCGCTTCTCAAACTGCAGCCCGAGGTGCCGCTGCGCGTGGGGCGTCAGCGCGAATACCATCACGCCCGAAGTGTCGCGGTCGAGCCGATGAACCAAGAGCGCGGTCGGAAAGGCGGCCTCGATCCGGCTCATCAGGCAATCGGCCAGATCTTCGCCTTTGCCGGGCACCGAAAGAAGGCCCGCCGGTTTTTCGACGATCAGGACCTCGTGATCGTGGTGGAGAACGACCAGAGGATCCTGCGGCGGGCTATAGCCTCCGAGCGGCCCGGTCATCGGGCTCGCCGGAAGATCGAATAGAGATAGATCGCCACCGAAGCCCAGATAAGCGGGAAGGCAATCGCCCGCGCCGCGCCGAAGGGCTCGCCAAAGATGAAGACAGCGGTGAGGAAGATCATCGTCGGGGCGATATATTGCAGGATCGCGATGGTCGAAAGCCGCAGGCGCTTGGCCCCGTTGGCGTAGAGCATCAAGGGGCCTGCGGTGACCGCGCCGAGGCCGAGAAGCATGAGGGTATCGAAGGTGGTCCCGCCGAAGTGGCTTTCTCCCGAAAGTTGGAGCTTCGCCAGATACACAAGGGCGAAGGGCAGCAGGATCAACACCTCAAGCAGAAACCCCTGATTGGGGCCGATGGGAAGCCGCCGCTTCAAGAGGGCATAAATCCCCCAAGTGAATGTCATCCCGAGCGCGACCCAAGGCGCCTTGCCCGCCGCGACCGTCAGCACGATCACACCTGCGGCCGCGACAGCGATGGCCACCCATTGCAGCCGCTTCAGCTTCTCGCGCAGGACAATCGCCCCGAGGAGAATGCTGAACAGCGGGTTGATGTAATAGCCAAGCGCCGCCTCGATGGCATGGCCCGAGCCGATCGACCAGACGTAGAGGCCCCAGTTGACCGAGACGAAGGCTGCTGACGCCGCCGCCATGAGGATCATCTTGGGCGAGGCCAGCGCCGCGCGGATATCCGAGGTGCGGCGCAAGAGGATCAGAACGATAAGCGCGAAAGGCACCGACCAGAGGATCCGGTGCGCCACCACTTCCACTGGCGAGATATGCCCGACCGCCTTCATATAGAGCGGCAGGAAGCCCCAGAGGAAATAGGCCGACACCGCGAAGGCAAGGCCTGCGGGGGAATCTTCGTGTTCGGGGGCGCGGGGGGCGGCATCTGTCATGATGCCGCCTCCCTGCCTGAAACACCGCCCCGCCGCAAGCGGCGTTAGGCCTTGGTCCGCTCGGCCGCCGGATCATACATCGGCTTCAAAGAAACCTCTGCCTTCACCCGCGTGCCCATCACATCGACCTCGTAAGTCGAGCCTAGCACATCCGCGGCACTTTCGCCCTCGCAAGGGATGTAGGACATGCCCATCGCCCCGCCGAGGTGGTGACCATAAGCGCCCGAAGAGACATAGCTCACGATCTTGCCATCCCGCAGAACCGGCTCGTTGTGATAGAGGAGCGGTTCGGGATCGGTGAGCCGAAGCTGCACCATCCGCTTCTTGAGGCCCGCCTCTTTCTTCTTCAGCACCGCCTCGCGCCCGACGAAATCGGCCTTGTTCATCCCGACCGCAAAGCCGAGGCCCGCCTCGAGCACGTGATCTTCAGAGGTAATGTCGTGGCCGAAGTGGCGGAAGGCCTTCTCGATGCGGCAGCAGTCCATGACGTGCATCCCGCAAAGCTTGAGCCCCATGCCCTCGCCCGCCTCGTAGAGCGTCTCGAAGGCGTGGCCGGCCATGTCGGAGGAGACATAGATCTCCCAGCCCAACTCGCCCACATAGGACACGCGGTGCACCCGGGCGAGGCCCATGCCCAGCTCGATATTCTGCGCTGTGCCGAAGGGATTGACGGCATTCGAGAAATCGTTGGGCGAGACCTTCTGCATCAGATCGCGTGCCTTCGGCCCCATCACCGCCAGAACCGCCTCGCCCGCCGTCACATCGGTGATAACGACGTGCTCGTCGCGCAAATGGCGGCGCATCCATGTCTCGTCGGCCAGACGCGTGATGGCGGGGGTCACGACGAGATAGGCGGTTTCCGACAGGCGCGTGACGGTCACATCCGCCTCGATCCCGCCATTGCGGTTGAGGAACTGGGTATAGACGATCTTGCCCACCGGCACCGAAACATCCGCGCCGCAGACGCGATTGAGGAAGCTCTCGGCATCCCGCCCCTCGACCCGCAGTTTGCCGAAGGACGACATGTCATACATGCCCAATCCGCTGCGGATTGCCTTGTGTTCCTCGGCCACGTTGTCGAAGAAATTCTGCCGCCGCCAGGAATAGCGATACTCGCGCTCCTGGCCCTCGCGGGCATACCAGTTGGCCCGTTCCCAACCGCCCAACTCGCCAAACACAGCGCCACGCTCGGCAAGGTGATGGTGCAACGGCGTCCGCCGCACGCCGCGCGCGGTGGCCTTTTGGCGATAGGGGAAGTGGTCGGCGTAGAGAAGGCCAAGCGTCTCTTTCGAGCGCTCGAAGAGATACTTCTTGTTGCCCTGAAACGGCTGCATCCGCGAGATGTTCACATCGCCGATGTCGAAGGGCTTTTCGCCTGTATCCATCCACTGGCTCAGGACCATGCCCGCGCCACCAGCCGACTGGATGCCGATCGAATTGAAGCCCGCGGCGACCCAGACGTTGTCCATCTCGGGCGCAAGGCCAAGGTGATAGGCGTCGTCGGGGGTAAAGCTTTCGGGGCCGTTGAAGAAGGTATGGATACCGGCCGAACCCAAAAGCGGGAAACGGTTGACCGCCTTTTCAAGGATCGGCTCGAAGTGGTCGAAATCCTCGGGCAGCTGGTCGAACTCAAAGCTTTCGGGGATGCCGTTCATGCCCCAGGGCTTGGCGTGCGGCTCGAAGGCGCCGACGAGCATCTTGCCCGCGTCTTCCTTGTAATAGGTGCATTCGTCGGTGACGCGCAGAACGGGAAGCTGTTTCAGCCCCTCGATCGGCTCGGTCACGATGTAGAAATGCTCGCAAGCATGAAGCGGCACGTTCACGCCCGCCATCCGGCCAACTTCATGGCCCCACATCCCCGCACAGTTGACGATCATCTCGCAGGCGATATG
>JAHEBR010000255.1 GCA_024642185.1 Marivivens sp.
GTTGAAAGCCTTTGGCAAGGTTGCCCTGAAGGCGGGTGAAAGCCGCAAGGTCAGCCTGAGTCTGGATGTCCGCGACTTTGCCTATTTCGACGTCGATACGGGTTTCTGGCGGGTCGATGCGGGGAGCTTCCGCGTATGGCTTGGCTTTTCCGCGGCCGATTTGCCGGCCGAAGCGACCCTCCAACAGCTCTCGCGCACGATCGTTAAATAAGAAGGCCGATCCCCATGACCAAGCCCTTGTCACCAATCTTTGCGCTGTGCCTTGCCAACCTTGCATTATCGTGCGGAGCGGCCCTGGCATCCGGACCAGAAGCCCTTGTGGGCGAAGGCTGGGCGCTCGTCTGGAACGACGAATTCGACGGCACGGAACTTGACCAGGCGAAATGGTCTTGGGAGACCAATTGCTGGGGCGGCGGCAACAACGAGCTGCAATGCTATACAGACCGGGAGGACAATTCTTTCCTGCGCGACGGAAAGCTGGTGATCCGCGCTCAGAAAGAGACCTTCACGGGCCCCGCGGAGCCGCTCGACTGGAACTCAGGGGCCGGAGACCGAACGCTTCCCTATACCTCTGCCCGCCTCAGAACCAAGAACAAAGGCGATTGGACCTACGGGCGCTTTGAGATCCGGGCAAAGCTGCCGGGCGGGCAGGGGATCTGGCCCGCCATCTGGATGCTGCCGAGCGACTGGGTCTATGGCGCTTGGGCTGCCAGTGGCGAGATGGACATTCTCGAGGCGGTCAATCTGACCGAAGAGGCTGACAAGACCGTCCACGGCACCCTGCATTATGGCCGCGAATGGCCCGCCAATGTACAAAGCGGGGCGAGCTTTGATTTTGGTGATGTGGATCCGCGCGAGACCTTTCACACCTATGCTGTCGAGTGGGGACAACGGGAAATCCGCTGGTATGTCGACGGTGTTCACTATGCGACCCAGAAGTCCTCGGGCTGGTATTCTCAGGTTTTGGGAGACGACGGGTTCTTTGAGGACGTTCCGGGAGATGCGCCCTTTGACCAGCGGTTCCATCTTCTTCTGAACATCGCAGTCGGGGGCAACTGGCCCGGCCCTCCGGATGAAACCACTGAGATGCCCGTCGAGTTCGAGATCGACCACGTTCGGGTGTTCCAGTGCGTCGACGACCCCGAAGTTCTAGATGCCTGCGCCACGCGTCATCGGTCTGCTACGCGGGTTTTCGGCAATGTGGCGCCCGAGATCCTTCGGATCGAATATGATCCGAAGGTGATGGATGCTGATGTTGTGACAATCTTTGGCGACGAAGATCTCAGCCCCTTCACGCTCGGCCAATACGTCGCCAATGGCACGGTCGGCGTGGCTCGCGTCGAGGAAGAGGGCAGGGGGCTGGTCACCGAGCTTCGCTATGATACCAATGAGGCGGTGGTCTATTGGCAGGCGCCGTTCGGCTTCGATCTGACCGGTTTCGACCGTGTCGAGTTCGATTTGAAGGTTGTTGCCGATCCCCGCGAAGATGGCCGCTTCATGATGAAGATGGATTGTTTCTATCCCTGCGGAACCGGTGACTATCCGATCACACCCGCCCCAACTGGCGAGTGGCAGCATATGAGCGTCCCGCTGTCTGATCTCGTTTCCCATCCCGGCTCTTCGCTTGATCTGACCAACGTCAATACGCCGCTAGTCATATTCCCCAGTTGGGGAGATCAGAAAGGTGTCGTTATGCGGATCGATGACTTGAATCTCGTCCGCTAGAACCAATCAGTGGGTCCTGTCAGAGGAACTTGGCTTGAGACGGGGTGGGGTGACGGATAGCGCCTTTGGATGACAAAGCGGTCCCAATTCAGGTGCTTTAAGACCGGCTCCGGGCCCTGTCAGAGGAACTTCGCTCGAGGCGGGGTGAATAGCCCCTAGATTCATAGACGCCTTCTTCCCTAATTTTGAGGCAAGGAGGCCGAGATGGGCAAAGGTAACTACAGCGACGATTTCAAGCGGGACGCAGTGGCGCAGATCACGGAGCGGGGCTACCCGGTCGCGGAGGTTTCGCAGCGGCTCGGGGTGAGCCCGCATTCTCTCTACGCATGGAAGCGGAAGTTCTCGAAGGCGTCGTCGGGCGAGGCGGAGAAGGACGCCGAGATCCGGCGGCTGAAGCGGGAATTGGCCCGGGTGACTGAGGAGCGCGACATCCTAAAAAAAGCGACCGCGTATTTCGCCAGGGATGCAAAGTGAGATACGCGTTCGTGACCGAGCATCGCAGGTTGTTTTCGGTGCGGGCAATGTGCCGGTGCCTGCACATCCATCCGAGTGGCTTCTATGCCTGGCTGAAGGTACCGCTGAGCAAGCGGGCCAAGGAGGACAAGCGCCAGACGGAGCTGATCCGGCAGGCGTGGTCCGAGAGCGGCAAGGTCTATGGCTATCGCAAGCTGCATGACGACCTACTGGATCAAGGCGAACAGGTCTGCCCGAACCGCGTTGCGCGCTTGGCCCGCTTGGCGGGGATCAAGGCCCAGATCGGCTACAAGCGGCGACCCGGGAACTATGGCGGCAAGCCTTCGGTGGTGGTGGATAACACTCTCGACCGGCAATTCGACGTCGAAGCACCGGACACTGCGTGGGTGACGGACATAACCTACATCCGCACGCAGGAGGGTTTTGCCTACCTGGCCGTGGTCATCGACCTCTACTCACGCCGCGTGGTCGGTTGGTCGATGCAGAGCCGCCAGACGACCGACGTCGTGCTCGAGGCGCTGCTCATGGCGATCTGCCGGCGCAAGCCGAAGAACCGGGTGCTGATCCATTCGGACCAAGGCAGCCAGTTCACCAGCATGGATTGGGCCGCGTTCCTGCGTGCCCACAATCTGGAACATTCTATGAGCCGACGCGGCAACTGCCATGACAACGCGGTCGCGGAGAGCTTCTTCAACCTGCTCAAGCGCGAACGGATCCGGCGTCGGACCTACAAAACCCGCGAAGAAGCCAGGCAGGACGTGTTCGACTACATCGAGATGTTCTACAATCCGAAGCGCAAGCATGCGAGGAACGGGATGCTGTCGCCCGTCGAGTTCGAACGACAGCGGAAACTGAGACCCGAAGGCGTCTAGAAAACTCGGGGCTATTCAAGTCGACATGAATATACCGACGAAAGCTCTGGAAAGGGAATGCCTTCAATCTTGTGCTCTTCCGCAACTACTCCAAAACTTCGCAGAAGTGCCTCAAACTCCTTCCTTTCTGGAAGGT
>JAHEBR010000256.1 GCA_024642185.1 Marivivens sp.
CTCGACCCTCGGTTTCGAAGCGCTGCTGCGCGGCAAGCGGGTGACTTGCCTCGGCCAGCCCTTCTACGCCGGTTGGGGCCTGACCGACGATCGCACTCGCCCGATCCCGCGCCGGCAGGCGCGGCCCGATATCACCGCCCTCGCCCACGCCGCCCTGATCGCCTATCCGCGCTATTTCGATCCGGTGACAGGAATGGCCTGTCCGGTCGAGGTCGCGCTCGAGCGGCTCGAAACAAGCGAGATACCCGCGATGCCGCTCAAAACACGGATTGCCTCGGAAATTCAGGATCTTATCGCGCTGCTTGGATTGCGCCGCTAGGCATTGCGGCGCCAGACGCTCTGCACGTCTGCGCCAAGCCGTTTCACTTCGGCAAGCGCAAACCGAGGCGCATTCGCCAGCCGGTCGATCCCCATCGCGCCAAGCGAGGGCGTGCCTTCGGCGCCGATCGCAAGGCCTGCGGAATGGACAATCAACTCGTCCACCAGCCCCTCGCGCAGAAGGCTTGCCGCCAGCGCCCCGCCGCCTTCGCAGAGGACGCGGGTGAGGCCCCTGTCGGCCAGCTTCGCAAGGGCCGAAGCAGGCGACACCTGACCGTTTGAGACCTCGCAAGGCAGGCATTCAGCCCCCAGCGCCTGCCATTCGGCGCGCCGCGCCTCGGCCTCGGGGCCGTGGCAAAGCCACAGCGGCTGGCTTTTCGCGGTCTGCGCCAACCGCCCATCGGTCGGCAGATCGAGGCGGCGGCTGATCACCACCCGCACCGGCTGTCGCGCAATTCCCAGATCGCGGATATCGAGCATCGGATCGTCGGCCCGCGCCGTGCCGCCACCGATCATCACCGCATCGTGCCGCGCCCTGAGGGCATGAACCGCCCGCCGCGCATCGGTGCCGGTAATCCAGCGGCTCTCGCCGGAGGCCGTGGCGATCCGGCCGTCGAGGCTCGAGGCGATCTTGAGGGCGACAAAGGGGCGGCCCTTGGTGATGCGGGCGAAGAAACCGGCGTTATCCGCCTCGGCCTCGGCCTGCATCACGCCGGTTTCGACCTCGATCCCCGCGCGGCGCAGAATTTCAACGCCACGCCCGGCCACGCGCGGATCGGGATCGCCCGTGGCTATCACCACCCGCGCCACGCCGGCGGCCACCAGCGCCTCGGCGCAAGGCGGGGTCTTGCCGTGATGAGCGCAGGGTTCGAGCGTGACATAGGCTGTGGCGCCGCGCGCGGCCTCGCCCGCCTCGGCCAGCGCCTGTGGCTCTGCATGGGGGCGGCCGCCGTCGGCGGTCGAGCCGCGGCCGACAATCCGGCCATCCTTGACGATCACACAGCCGACCGCGGGATTGGGCCAGACACGCCCCATCCCGCGCCGGCCAAGGCTCAGGGCCAGCGCCATGAAACGGCGGTCGGCCCCGGCGCTCACGTGTCGGTTTTTTGGTTCGGGCGCAGCTCGTTGACGAATTTGTCGAAGTCGCCGGCCGCCTGGAAGTTTTTGTAAACGCTCGCAAAACGGACATAGGCAACGGTGTCGATCCGGGCCAGTGTTTCCATCACGATCTCGCCTATGGTCTTCGACGGGATGTCGGTCTCGCCGAGGCTTTCAAGCCGGCGCACTATCCCCGAGATCATCTGGTCGATGCGTTCGGGATCGACAGGTCGCTTTTGCAGGGCAATCCGAACCGACCGCTCGAGCTTGTCGCGATCGAAATCCTCGCGCCGGCCGTTCGACTTGATCACCACGAGATCGCGCAGCTGCACCCGCTCGTAGGTGGTGAACCGGCCGCCGCAGGCGGGGCAAAAGCGCCGGCGCCGGATCGCGACATGATCCTCGGCGGGGCGCGAGTCTTTCACTTGGGTGTCGACGTTTCCACAGAACGGGCAACGCATGGTCTGTCCTCTTTTCGCCTGTTGGGTGTTGGTCCCCAGTTATCCACAGGCACTATAGGAGGGCTGTCACAGTTTGGGTAGCCCGATTTCCCGACCCCTAGATAGAGGGGGCGCCGGAGTGAATCATTTGCGCCACAACTTCGCGGCGGTGCGGACGGGCACGATGTTCGAAAAGGTAAATTCCTTGCCAGGTTCCAAGCATCATTTTCCCAGCGACAACAGGAATCGACAAGCTAACCGGCAAGAGCGCGGCCTTGATATGGGCCGGCATATCGTCGGGTCCCTCGTAGGTATGGGTCAGATAGGCCATCTTCGGGTCGGTTGTCGGCGGCACGAGCCTGTGGAAAAACTCTGTCAGGTCGGTCTGCACCTCGGGATCGGCGTTCTCCTGAATGAGAAGCGAGCAAGACGTGTGGCGGACGAAAAGCGTGAGCAAGCCTTCGCCCGAAACCCACCGCGCCACCTCGCGGGTGAATTCGTAGAGGCCGGGGCCATTGGTTTGAATGACAAAGCTGGTATGCATAGGGGCGGCCTAACATATACCGCCCACATCACGCGAGCCTTTCGCGCTCAGGCGGCCTTGTTGCGGGTATAGCCCGCCTTGCCATACCAGAACCCGTTGGAAAACGCGGCTGGCATCTTCAAGGCTTCGAGCACGGCCATGCCTGCCGCGGCCTCGGCCCTTCCGTCCAAAACTTCTCGGAACACCCGCGCCACACCGACCATATCGACATCCTGCGGGACAAGCCGGAAATGGCTGACACCCATACGCTGCATTTCGGCGAGTTCGGGGAGCAGGTTGATGTAGCTGTTAGAAAGCGTCTGGATGCCATTCACCTTGAGAAACTCCTGCCCCGACAATGTCTTGAGAGACATCCCGTCGGGGTCTTCTTCGCAGACGAATTGGCAATTGTCCTTGATCCGCCCATGCGCCCGCGCGTGATAGCACCGCGCTGAGAGAGCCAGCGAGGCGCGGCCAAAGACTTGAACTTCGAGCCCCACGCCCAACTCAGTAGCACGCCCTGCCATCACCTCGACCGCCTCGCGCGGCATTTCTGCAGGAAGCGAGAAATGGGTCGCGCCGCGCGCCGCGAGATAGGCCAGCGTTTCGTCGTTGTAGGTGTTGAAATACTGGCCGATCCGGTGTTTGCGGCCGTCCATGTGGAAGAGCGCCGCGCTGTTGTTCACCTCGATCTCGCGCTATTCCTCGCGCACCAACGCCTCAAGCCCCTTGCGTTCGCGCTTGAGCATCACCTCGGCCAAGGAGGAAATCACCACCCTTTTGCCGCCCCTTTCGAGCCGCTCGGCCACCTCGGGCAGGTG
>JAHEBR010000257.1 GCA_024642185.1 Marivivens sp.
TGCCCTCGAGTCCGATCTCGCTGCCTCGGGGCTTGAGCCGCCCGCCATTGTTTGCGTTGGCCGCTCGGTCCTGATGCGGCAGGTGCTCGACTGGCAGGGCATGGCCCGCGGCGAGGCGCCGCGCAACCTTGATCCTCTGGGCCGCGGCAAGCCCGCCGAGAGCGCCTGAGAATGGCGGGCCTGATCCTCGCGGCCCCCTCGTCGGGTTCGGGCAAGACCACGATCACCCTCGGCCTTCTGCGCGCCCTTTCGCGGCGGGGCGAGGCCGTGCGCGGCGCGAAATCCGGCCCTGACTATATCGACCCGCGGTTTCACGAGGCCGCCTGTGGGCAGCCCTGCCCCAATCTCGATGCCTGGGCGATGTCACCCGACCGCATCCGCGCGCTGGCCGCTGGCGATGGGCTCCTCCTGATTGAAGGGGCGATGGGCCTCTTCGACGGCGCCCCGCCTGACGGCAAGGGGGCCACGGCCGATCTTGCCCGCCTCCTCGGTCTGCCGGTCGTTCTTGTGGTCGACGCCTCGCGTCTGGCCGGCTCTGTCGCCCCCTTGGTTCGGGGCTTTGCAGGCTTCGATCCAGCCGTAAGAATTGCAGGCGTTGTCCTCAACGCCACCGGCTCCGAGCGGCACGAGGCGATCCTCACCCGTGCCCTCGCGCCTCTGGGCCTTCCGGTCCTTGGCGCGATCAGGCGTGACAGGGCGCTGTCGCAGCCATCCCGCCACCTTGGCCTTGTCCAAGCAGGCGAGCGGCCTGATCTTGATGCCTTTCTCGATGCCGCCGCCGACCGCGTTGAGGCGGGGATTGATCTTGAGGCTTTCACTGCCCTCGCTGCGCTGCTGCCAGAGGCGAAGCCCTTGCCACCGATTCCAGCCCCGGCAAGGTCGATCGCCATTGCTTCGGATCAGGCCTTCGCCTTCGCCTACCCCCACCTTCTCGCCGATTGGCAGCGCAGCGGCGCGACGATCCGAACCTTCTCTCCCCTCGCGGACGAGGCGGCGCCAGAAGCGGAGTTTATCCTCCTGCCCGGCGGTTATCCTGAATTGCACGCGGGCCGGATTGCCTCAAATCAGCGTTTCCTCGGCTCGCTCCGCGATGCCGCGGCGCGGGGGGTTCCGATCTATGGCGAATGCGGGGGCTATATGGTGCTCGGCCAATCGCTGACCGATGGCGAGGGCCAACGGCACAAGATGGCGGGCCTTCTCGACCTCGAGACCTCATTCGCCGCCCGCCGCCTGCACCTTGGCTATCGCTCGGTTCACGCCAGCACCGGCCCGTTCCTCGGCACATGGGCGGCTCACGAGTTTCATTACGCCACAACGATCCGCGCCGAAGGCCAGCCGCTCTTTGTCGCACAGGACGCCGAAGGCGCCGATCTGGGGCCGATGGGGCTTGTGAACGGCTCGGTTTGCGGCTCTTTTGCGCACCTGATTGCCCCGAAGCCGCATTGACGAGACAAGAATGACCACGCTCCACCCCGCCGCCCTCGTCGATGACCGGCTCGCCAAGCGCAACGTGGCGGTCCTAGTGGTCGCACAAGCGATCCTCGGGGCGCAGATGCCGATGATCTTTACCATCGGCGGCCTTGCCGGCGGGATGCTTGGCGGCAACCCCTGTTTCGCCACGCTGCCCATTTCGGCCATCGTCTTCGGCTCGATGACCACCGCGCCGTGGCTCTCGCCCCTGATGCAGCGGCGCGGGCGCAAGTTCGGCTTTCTGGTGGGCGTCACCGCCGCCGCCATCGGCAGTGCGATCAGTGCGGCTGGCCTTTTCTATGGCTCGTTCCTGATCTTCCTTCTCGGCTCCTACCTCACCGGCATCTATATGTCGGCGCAGGGCTTTTTCCGCTTTGCCGCCGCCGACACCGCCTCGGCCGATTTTCGGCCCAAGGCGATCTCCTATGTCATGGCGGGGGGCCTCGTCTCGGCCCTTTTCGGGCCGCAGTTGAACAAGCTGGTGATGGATGCCTATATCGTGCCCTTCCTCGGCAGTTACCTTACGATCATCGGCATCAACGTCTTCGGCGTCTTTCTCTTCAGCTTTCTCAAACTGCCGCTTCCGACGAAATCCGACCTTGCCGAAGCTCCCAAAGCCCGATCCCTCCGCGACATGCTGGCCGAGCCCAAGATCGTCGTGGCGATCATCGTGGCAATGGTCTCCTATGCGCTGATGAACCTCGTGATGACCTCGACCCCGCTGGCGGTCGTGGGCTGCGGCTATGAGAAGAACACCGCCGCCGATATCGTCTCGGCCCACGTTCTGGCGATGTATATCCCCTCGTTCTTTACCGGCCATCTGGTTGCCCGCTATGGCACCAGCCGGATCATGACGACCGGCCTTGTGATCCTCGCTGCCGCAGGGCTTGCCTCTTTGGCAGGGGTCGAGATGGCTGATGTTGATGCCGCGCCTTCGCTCATCAGCTTCTACGCAGGCCTGATCCTTCTGGGCGTCGGCTGGAATTTCGGCTTCATCGGCGCGACCACCATGCTCTCGAACAACCACGCCCCGCACGAGCGTGGCCGGATTCAGGGCTTTAACGACATGGTGGTTTTCGGCTCGGTGACCGTAGCCTCGCTGGTTTCGGGGGGGCTGATGAACTGCTCGGGCGGCTCGCCGATCGAGGGCTGGACGGCGGTAAACCTTGCGATGATCCCCTTCCTCGCCCTTGCGGGAAGCGCGCTGATCTGGCTGACATTGCGGCCGGCTGGCAAATAAGCCGTTCCCCTAACTACCAGCGGCCGAGCCAGACCCGCGCCAGAAGGCTGCCACGGCGGCGAAACTCGGAGGTGTGGAGCCCGCCTGACAAGACCCGTTCCGGCTCTTTCGCGGCGCGTTTCAGGAGGACGGGAGCGCGCCATGCCTCTCGGGCGGCGTGAACTGCGATGCCGAGGTCTGTGCCTCTGCGAGACCGGAGCGCGGCGAGGGCATCGCTGGCCATTCGCTGAATCGCCCCATCGCTTTCATTCGCAAGCGGCTTTAGCCCCGCAGATTTCAGGGCCGGAACGGCCTGCAGCCAACGGGCCAGGCCCGAGGCAAAGGCAATATCGCGGATCGCGGGTTCCAGATCTGCCGCCGCGCCGAGCGCCTTGGCCGCCGCCCACATCAGGTTGCCAGCGGTGGCATCAATGTGGGCAGCGAATTCGGCCCCGTCCGCGAACTGGCCCGGCTCGATATCCCATTCCCGCGCATCGACGATGC
>JAHEBR010000258.1 GCA_024642185.1 Marivivens sp.
GTCCTGCACCTGATCGGTGGCCCCGGCCTCGCGGACCAGAACACGCACTTTGCGGACATAGGGCGAAGCGGGAGAGCCGAGAAGCTGATACATGGGGCACCTTTGGGGTATGGCGGATGATCGGCTGCGCCGATGCCTCCGGCGGGAGTATTTCTTGCCAAAAGAACCTAGGCGGTCAGTTGTTGGCCCGCCATTCCCAAAATCGTCGCGGTGAGGATTTGGCCTTCGGGCTGATCGGAGGAGAAGGCGACTTCGGTGAATTGCTCGGTGCGGCCCATGCGCGGGTTTTCGATGAGGATGCGGTGGGGGCGGCCGATCTGTGCCGCGAGATGGCGCTGAAGAGCGGCATCGCCTGCGGCGCGGAGGCGGGCGGCGCGCTCTTTGATTGCGGGGCCTTTGACTTGGGGCATTCGCGCGGCGGGGGTGCCGGGGCGGGGCGAGAAGGGGAAGACGTGCAGGAATGTGAGGCCGCAGTCTTCGACGAGCCGGAGCGAGTTTTCGAAATGCGCCTCGGTTTCGGTGGGGAAGCCCGCGATGATATCGGCGCCGAAGGTCATTTCGGGGCGCAGGCGGCGGGCCTCTTCGGCGAAGCGGATCGCGTCGTCGCGCAGGTGGCGGCGTTTCATGCGTTTGAGGATCAGGTCGTCGCCGTGCTGGAGGCTCAGGTGCAGGTGTGGCATCAGGCGCGGCTCGGTAGCGATGGCCTGCATCAGGTTGTCGTCGGCTTCGATCGAATCGATCGAGCTGATCCTGAGGCGCGGCAGATCGGACACGAGCCGCAGGATCCGCATGACGAGATCGCCGAGGCGGGGCGTGCCGGGCAGGTCGGCACCCCAAGAGGTGAGATCGACGCCGGTGAGGACGACTTCGTTGAAGCCTTTGCCTACGAGGCGCTTGATCTGGTCGACGACGACGCCCGCCGGAACCGAGCGGGAATTGCCGCGGCCGTAGGGGATGATGCAGAAGGTGCAGCGGTGATCGCAGCCGTTCTGGACCTGAACATAGGCGCGGTGGCGACCGAAGCCGTCGATCAGGTGGCCCGCCGTTTCGGTGACCGACATGATATCGTCGACCATGATCGGTTCGGTTTTGCCGATCAGATCGGGCGTCATGGCGGCCCAAGTCTCGGGCTTCATCTTCTCGCTGTTGCCGATCACGCGCGTGACCTCGGGCATGGCGGCGAAGGTTTCGGGCTCGACCTGCGCGGCGCAGCCGGTGACGATCAGGGCGGCCTCGGGGTTCTGGCGGCGGAGCTTGCGAATCTCCTGCTTGGCCTTGCGGACGGCTTCCGAGGTTACGGCGCAGGTGTTGACGATCACCGCGTTGTCGAGGCCCGCTGCCTCGGCGAGCTCTTTCATCGCCTCGGTCTCATAGGCGTTCAGGCGGCAGCCGAGCGTGGAGAAGATCGGGGCTGACATGGGATCAGGCGCGCCAGACGCCGTCAAAGACATGGGCGGTCGGGCCGGTCATCCAGACACCATCGTCGCGCCAATCGATGGCGATCTCGCCGCCATCAAGAAGGATCGTGACCTTGCGCCCGGTCAGGCCGCGCCGGTGGGCGGCAACGGCGGTGGCGCAGGAGGACGAGCCGGAGGCGAGCGTGATCCCCGCGCCGCGTTCCCAGACGCGCATCCGAAGGCGATCCTCGCCAATGACGCTGGCAAACTGGACGTTGGTGCGCTGGGGGTAGAGGGGGTGGTGTTCGATCTCGGCGCCGCGGGTGGCCAGATCGACGGCTTCGGCGTCGTCAACAAAGAAGGTGCAGTGGGGGTTGCCCATGCCCGTGGCGGCCGGATCGCCTTCAATCGGCAGGTGCAGCGTGTCCATCTCGCGGGCGAGCGGGATCTCGTCCCACTTGAGCTGGGGCAGGCCCATGTTGACGGCCGTGAGGCCGTCGCCCGCGTCCTCGGCGAAAAGCGTGCCGCGGTCGGTGGTGATGGTCAGCGAGGGTTTGCCGGTGCGCTGCATCTCCCACCGCGCGATGCAGCGGGTGGCGTTGCCGCAGGCGGCGGATTGGCTGCCGTCGCTGTTCCAGAAGGTCAGGTGAAGGTCGGAATTGCGCCCCGCCGTGATCGTCGCCAACTGGTCGAATCCCACGCCGCGGTGGCGATCCGCGATGGCCATGGCAAGGCCCGCATCGACAATCGGGCCTGTCACCCTTTCGTCGACCACGACAAAGTCGTTGCCCAGACCGTGCATCTTCATGAACGGCAGGCCCATGTTCTGGCGTGCGTGCATGGCGGGCATATAGCGTGAGGTCTGGAAATATTCCAGAGTTGACAGCATTTGTGGGGTTGACCCCACCCAGCGACCTTTCTAGATAGCCCGCCAGTGGGCCGTTAGCTCAGTTGGTAGAGCAACTGACTTTTAATCAGTGGGTCGCAGGTTCGAATCCTGCACGGCTCACCACTGAATCATTTAAAATCAATGGCTTGCATGCCGACGCTACGCTGCGATTTCGGCGCGTCAATTTGCCGGAAGCTATACGGAAGCAAGCGGTAGCACATTCTAGGTGTTGCAACGCTGCACTGCGCCCATCGTTCAAAAGCGCAGCCAACCCAGATTCGCCCGGGCTGCTCCCTCTGAAACTGCCCTCAAGCATGTTAGAACAAGTTGTGAATTTCCGACCGTAGGAAACGGTCGGACGCGGAGCACATAGACTGTTCGGAGGAAAGAAGATGAGCATGAACGCGAATGCGTCGGGGGCTGGGTTTCTGTTGCCGGCCGTCCTGAATCCAACCGTTGCGGCTGCAATTGGAATTGGCCTGATTGGCTTGGGCCTGTACAGGCTCCTCGTTGAGGAAGATGACAGCTCGGAGCCAACGACTTCGGGAAGAGTCCTTACCAGAGAGCTGCCGCAGCCTTCATCAACGGTCGAATCAAGGGCTGAGCACTCGACTTCCAACGGTTCGGCGGTCGTCGCCTCTCTTTCCACCCAGAGGAAAGTTGCCGCCGCTCCGCCAATGCGCCAGCTTGAGCAAGAGGACACGCCCCAAGACGCCAAGAAGCAACAAATGATCCGAGAGGCTATGTCAGAACTGGGCAAGCGAAGCGCTGCCGCACGGGCGCGCAAGAAAGCTGAAGCTGATCGCCTGCTGAGTGCAGGGCCAATCTCGCGTTGACCAGAGAAAGGCCTCGCAACGGCCCTTGGCTTCCTTCCATCCGTGTCGCCGGTGCCGTGCTGCAGCTTC
>JAHEBR010000259.1 GCA_024642185.1 Marivivens sp.
AGTATCAGAACAGCGGCCATGACGACCGAGTTCTTGGTGGCTCGCCCCACGCCCATCGCGCCGCGGCCCGAGCTCATGCCGTAATAACAGCCCATTAGCGCCGCGATGAAGCCGAAAACCGCGCCCTTGACGAGCGAGGAGGTGACGTCGAGCGGCTCGAGGAAATCAATGGTGTTCTGCAGATAGGTCGCGCCGTTGAAGCCCAGCCGCTGGGTGCCGACGAGATAGCCGCCCATGATGCCGATGATATCGCCGATGCCGACGAGGACGGGCATCACGAGCGTCGCAGCCAGAACCCGCGGCAGGGTCAGGTATTTCATCGGGTGCGTCGAGAGCGTCACCAACGCGTCGATCTGTTCGGTGACCTTCATCGTGGCGATCTCGGCCGCGACCGAGGAGGTCACGCGGGCGGCGATCATCAGGCCCACGAGCACGGGGCCCAACTCGCGCACCATGCCGATTGCCACGATCTGCGGCACCACGGCCTCGGCGTTGAAGCGTGCCCCGCCCGCATAGATCTGCAAGGCCAGCGCGCCGCCGGTGAAGATCGCGGTGAGGCCCACCACCGGCAGCGAGAAATAGCCGATCTGCATCAGACTCTGGCCCAGCTCCTTGGGATAGAAGGGCGGGCGGAAAAGGTGGCTCACCGTGCCGAGCGTGAAAAGCACGAAGCGCCCGAGCGCCGCGAGCGACGACAGGACAGCAGCACCGATGGAGGCGAGAAGTCGGGTCATGCGCTATGATACCGCCGGTTATAGCGGCTGCCCAGAGAGGTCAGGATCTCATAGCCTATTGTGCCCGCGATGGTGGCAAGATCGTCAACGCTCTGGTGGGGGCCGATCATGGTGAGCGCGGCGGGAACCTCCTCAAGATCGGTCACATCGACGGTGATCGTATCCATCGACACGCGGCCCACGAGCGGGCAGGGCGTATCGCCTGCCCAAAGCGCGCCCTTGTTCGACAAGGACCGCAAAAGCCCGTCGGCATAGCCCGCGACGACCGAGGCGATGCGGGTCGGGCGGCGCGCCTGCCAGCTGTTGCCATAGCCCACGACCTCGCCCGCCTCGAGATGGCGCAGCTGCGCCACGGGCAAGTCGAGCCGCACCACGGGCCGCGCCTGCGCGAAAGGCTGGCCGCCATAAAGGCCGATGCCGGGGCGGGTAATCTCGAAATGATAGTCGGGGCCAAGAAGGATGCCCCCCGTGGCGGCAAAAGAGCGGGGAATGCCGGTCCCGTCGGTCATCCGGCGGAAAAGATCGAGCTGATAGGCATTCATCGGGTGATCGGGCTCGTCGGCGCAGGCCAGATGGCTCATCACCAGATCCGGCCCCTGCGCCAGCGCGATGCCCGCCACGGCCGACCATTCGTCCCACTCCATGCCGAGCCGGTTCATGCCGGTATCAAGCTGGATGCCGAAGGGGCGGCCGGGCAGGGCCTCGAAATGGCGGGTGAGCTGGTCGAGCGAATTCAGAACCGGGGTCAGCGCCAAATCGGCGATCATGTCGGTATCGCCCGACATATGCCCCGAAAGCACATAGATGCTGGCGTCCGGCCCGATCGCCTGCCGCAGATCGGCGCCTTCCTCGGCGTAGGCGACAAAGAACTGGCGGGCACCGGCACGCAAAAGCGCGCGCCCCACACGGGCCGCGCCAAGCCCATAGGCATCGGCCTTGATCACAGCGCCAGTTGCGCAAGCAGTCATGCCATCGAGCGCGCGCCAGTTGGCGGCGATGGCGTCAAGGTCGATGGTCAGCTTTCCGGTGCTCATGGCCGGTCTTTTGTCAGGGGGGAAGGCATGGGGCAAGGCCCGCCTTGGCCCTAGCGATCAGAATTCCCGGTCGCTGCCCTGCTGCCACGGTTTGACGAGGTTGCCAAAGCGGGTGAATTGCGCTTCGAACGAAAGCTCGACCGTGCCGATCGGGCCGTGCCGCTGCTTGCCGATAACCACCTCGGCCTTGCCGCGGAGCCGCTCCATCTCTTCCTGCCACGCGGCCATCTTTTCCATCTCGTGCTCGCCGGGCTTTTCGCGCTCTTTGTAATATTCCTCGCGGAACACAAACATCACCACGTCGGCGTCCTGCTCGATCGAGCCCGATTCCCGCAGGTCGGAAAGCTGGGGGCGCTTGTCGTCGCGGCTTTCGACCTGACGCGAGAGCTGCGAGAGCGCGATCACCGGGATATTCAGCTCTTTGGCGATGGCCTTGAGGCCCATCGTGATCTCGGAAATCTCGTTGACGCGGTTTTCCGACTTGCCGGTGCCGCGCACCAGCTGAAGATAGTCGACCATCAGCACATCAAGGCCGTGCGTGCGCTTGAGGCGGCGGGCGCGGGCGGCAAGCTGGCTGATCGGCAGGGCGGGTGTATCGTCGATATAAAGCGGGCAGGATTCGAGCGCCTTGGCGGCATCGACAAAGCGGCGGAATTCGGCCTCGGTCATGTCGCCCTGACGGATCTGGTGCGACGACACCTCGGAGGCCTCGGCAAGGATACGCGCGGCCAGCTGCTCGGCGCTCATCTCGAGGCTGTAGAAGCCCACGACCCCGCCATTGACCGCGCCTTCCGAGCCGTCGGGCAGGCGGCCCTTCTTATAGGCCTTGGCGATGTTGAAGGCGATGTTGGTGGCAAGCGAGGTCTTGCCCATCGACGGGCGGCCGGCGAGGATCAAGAGGTCGGACTTGTGCAGACCGCCGAGCTTCTTGTCCATGTCGGCAAGGCCGGTCGAGATCCCGGCCAGACCGCCGTCGCGCTGATAGGCGGCATTTGCCACATTAACGGCGTCGGTTACAGCCTTGAGAAAGCTTTGGAAACCGCTTTCCGAACTTCCCTGTTCGGCCAGCTTGTAAAGCGCCTGCTCGGCCTCGACGATCTGTTCTTTCGGCTCGCTATCGACGCTCATCCGCGCCGCCTTGTCGCTGATATCGCGTCCCACGAGGATCAACTCGCGCCGGATCGCCATGTCATAGATCATCTGCGCGTAATCGCGGGCGGCGAAGGCCGAGATTGCCGCGCCGGCGAGGCGGGCGAGATAGGCGGTGCCGCCAAGCTGCTGGAGGCCCTCGTCTTCTTCGAGGAAGGCCTTGAGCGTCACCGGCGAGGCCAGCGCATTCTTGGTGATGCGGCTCGCGGCGGTCTCGAAGATGCGCGAATGGACCGGTTCGTAGAAATGCTGCGGGCCAATGATCGAGG
>JAHEBR010000049.1 GCA_024642185.1 Marivivens sp.
GGACGAGTTCATGCCCTATGAAGACGCGGGCGAGGCGACCGAGAGCTTCAACGATATGTGGGGGAAAGAGCCGATCTCGGCCCCCTTCCACTATCAGGAATGGGACTATCAGGTTCAGCTCTACCGCCCCGACTGGGCGACCCTCTATGAGCGCCGCGCCAGAAAGGGCGATCCCGCGCGGGTCGACGATATCCTCTCGGCGCACAAACCCGTCGCCCAGCGAATCCGGCGGATCATCGACCTCCTCTCGCCTGCCGGCGTCCAGCGGATGCGGGGGCTCGAGGACGGCGACGAGATCGACCTCAACGCCGCCGTGGATGCCATGGTGGCGATCCGCATGGGCGCCCAGCCCGACACGCGGATCACCATGCGCAATGTCATCAAGTCGCGCGATCTGGCGGTGACGGTGCTCTTGGACCTGTCGGAAAGCACCAACGATCCGGTCGAGGGCTCCGACAAGACCGTTCTGGAACTGACCCGCGAGGCGGCGACCCTTGTCGCCACGGCCATTGAAGGGATCGGCGATCCTTTTGCCGTGCACGGCTTTGCCTCGGACGGGCGGCACGATGTGCATTACACCCGCTTCAAGGATTGGGACCAGCGCTTCGACACCGAGGCCAAGGCGCGGCTTGACGGGATGAAGGGCGGCCTATCGACCCGCATGGGCGCGGCGCTGCGCCATGCGGGCGCGGGCCTTCTGAAGCAGCGCGAGCAGCGCAAGCTGATCCTTCTTGTCACCGACGGCGCGCCGGCGGATGTGGACGAGCGCGATCCGCAACACCTGCGGCACGATACCCGCAAGGCGGTGGGCGAGCTTGCGGCAAAGGGGATTCTGACCTATTGCCTCACCCTCGACGCCAATGCCGACAGCTATGTGAAGCGGATCTTCGGGGCCAACAACTATACCATCGTTGACCACATCGACCGCTTGCCTGAGAAACTGCCCGCGCTCTTCGCGTCGTTGACCAGCTAGGAGATGGGCCTTGCAGACCGACAAGCGCTATGTGGGCATCGACAAAGATATCAACGGCGGCATGACCACCACGGGCAAGATCATCCGCGACGCCCGGATTTTCGGGATCATTCCCGAAACCGAGACCTGCGAGGGCTGGCTGCCGCAGGGGATCGAGACGCTGTGGGAAAAGGTCAACGCCGAGTGGGAGAAATACGGCTTCCGCGTCGGCGCCATGCCCGATGACCTGCGCGCAAGGTTCCTGCGGGTGCAGGCCGAGGCGCTGGAGCGCGCCAAGGCTGCCGGCTGGAGCGGCGAGCAGGAGCTTGGGGCCGACAACTGACGGCGCGGCCCTTAGCCCAATATCGCGTGATAGAAGATCTTGGGCAGTTTGAACCACGACGGCTTATATTGAAACTCGGTCAAGAGCTTGCCTACCGTGTCTTGTCGCCCGTGAGTAATGAACCAAGGCGGACGCGGCAGAAGCGAAAACTGCCCCGAGACTAGGCCACGCGGGAAAGGTCGCCACGGCTGTTCGACCACCACGCGTTCAGTCTCCTCCAGCATGAAGGTATTATGCGCGGTGCCGATGCCGGATTGAACATCGTCGAGCGTATGACCCGGGAAAGCGCCCCAAGGGCAGGTTGTCACAAGGAAGCCAACGGCAGTCCAGGCGTTGATCGCGATTGTGCCATAGCGCAGACCGGCAATAATTTCCTCGAACCGTGCCCTGCCGATCTGTTTGATCGTTTTGGGGTGAATGATGATATTGGCGCCCAAGGTGCCATATAGATGTTCGTTCGCCCATTCGATTGCGGCAACAAGATAGGCCTCGGCATCCTCGCCTTCGATCTCCTTGACCGAAAGGGCCGGCCCGAAAATCTCTTGGGTGCGGAAGTATTCGTCGTCCGCGTGCTCATTGATGATGACAGCCGGCGCTTCACCACGGTGAACCTTGTGGTGCCGTTTCGTCGAGCCTTCAAACACGGCCAAGCGGTCGTGCGCTCCGGGATAATAGGCCGGACGCGTCGACATGCCCAAAACCGCGCGAAGTCTATCCATGAAGTGGCTCGCCCGGTCCCATGTTTTGGGCATGATCAGCATCTGGCAGGCCACGCAATTGAACCCCGAGTTATGGAGCTTTTGCGTTGCCACGTGTTCGGCCTGAAACTGCAGATCCGCGGCAGACCATGGCCCTGGCACGATGATCGTCGGGCAGACTGCACCAAGCTCGGAGGTAAAGCGTTTGGTCGTCTTGGGCGTGCCTGCGGCCTTGTTTTTGGCCCCCTCTTCGCCCGGCCCCCAAACGATCGCGTCGTGGGTCGAGGCGGCGCCCGTGATGTGCAGCTCCTCGATCAGGGGATGCGCGGTCAGCCACGCGCCCTCTTCGGCTCCGCCGCGTAGGATCCGAAGGGCATTGTGCTCGATCAGCGGGCCGAGCGCGACCTTGAGGAAATCGGTCAAATATTCATTGACCGGATTCATCTTGAGAACTGTGACCTGATTTTCCAGAAACACCTTTTGAAACACGTCGAGAGGCGGGATAGAATTGATATTTCCGGCGCCCAGAACCAGGGCCACCTTGCCCTTGCGTTCATCTAGAGGCACGTCATAGGCGACGGCTGCGTGTGCCTTGACCGCTTTCTCGCTGATCCCCTCCTTCATCCAGACCTCAGCCTTGACGCCCGAGAAAAGGAGGCGCTCCCAGAGATTGTGCGGCAAGACCTGAATGGCAGTTTGACCAGTCACCACTCGACGCATCGGCAGGAGATCGACGAAGGCTTTTCCTTCGATCTGGGAAAACGTTGTCATCAAACCGTTCAAGGCCGCCATCACAGCGTAGGGCCCTGATATCCATTCCTCGCCGACTAGGGGCGAGCCTTCGGGGATGTGTTTGTGGCGGGCGGCGGTCAACGCCCAGTCTTCGGCGACTGTCATCAAAGCGTCTTTCATCGCCTGAACGACCTTCATACGTTCCGCGACCGTTGTCCTGGCCCAAGCGTCTTTATGGCCATCAAGATCCGATACCGCTTGCTGGTATTCCGCCTGCCAGTCGGCTTGCATTGCTGTGCCGTCCACTTCAGGCTCCTTTTTCGATAAGTATATTGCCGTATTTCTCCCGCAGGACATTCTTGAGCATCTTGCCAGTCGCATTTAGCGGAATAGCGTCAACAAAGACCACCGCATCGGGGATTTGCCATTTGGCGACCCTGCCCTCGAAATGCGCGAGGATCTCGCCTTCGCTTGGGTCATGCCCCTCTTTGCGGACGACGATCAAGATGGGCCGTTCGTCCCATTTGGGATGTGCGGCACCGATAGCTGCGGCCATTGCGACACCGGGGTGAGAGAGCGCAATCCCTTCCAGATCGACAGAAGAAATCCATTCTCCACCCGACTTGATGATGTCTTTCGTGCGATCGCGGATGACCATATAGCCATCGGAATCGAGCGTGGCCACATCGCCCGTGTCGAACCAGCCATCGGGGGTCAAGGCAGACTTTTCCTGCCCGAAATAGGTCTCGACCACCCAATGCCCCCGGCATTGCAGGGCCCCTTGGGATTTGCCATCGCGGGGAAGCTCCTGGCCTGCTTCGTCAATAACCCGCAGCTCGATCCCAAAGGGCGGGCGCCCCTGGCTGAGCCTGAGCGGAAACAGCTCTTCGGGCGTAAGATCAAGGAATTTGCCCTTTGGAACGTTGGAAGTTCCCAAGGGCGAGGTTTCCGTCATGCCCCAGGCGTGGACAGTGTCACAGCCATATTTGTCGCGGAAGGTCTTGATCATCGAAGGCGCCGCCGCCGAGCCGCCAATCACATTGCGCTTGAGCGTTGCCATTTTTGAGCCCGCCTTTTCGGCCGCGGCAAGAAGCATCATCCAGATGGTCGGCACGCCCAGCGCCAAAGTGACCTTCTCGTCATCAATCAGCTCCAGTAGGCTTGCACCGTCCAGCCCCGGCCCCGGCATGACCAGCTTGGCCCCCGTCATCGCCGCCGCATAGGGAATGCCCCAGGCATTGGCGTGAAACATCGGCACCACGGGCAAGACGATCTCGCGCGATGAGAGGCCAAGCCCGTCGGGCATCGAGATGGCGAAGGTGTGGAGCATGGTGGAGCGGTGGTAGTAAAGCACGCCCTTGGGCGTGCCGGTCGTGCCCGAGGTGTAGCAGAGCGAACAAGGCGTCTGTTCCGGGAACTGCGGCCATTCATAATCCGCCGAACCCTGCTCGATCAGTTCGTCGAAGAAGATCGCGTCAGGGATCGCGTTGAGCACATCTTCGTCGCGCGGGCCCATGAAGATGAAATGCTCGATCGAGCGCAAATGCGCGCGCGTCCCGGCGATCAGGGGCATGAAGGTCTTGTCAAAAAAGATCGCCCTGTCGGCCGCATCGTTGCAGATGAAGGCGAACTGTTCGGGGTGCAGTCGCGGGTTCAGCGTATGGCACACATGGCCTCCGCCCGAGACGGCGAACCAGATCTTCAGGTGCCTGTGGTTGTTCCAAGCGAGCGTGGCAACGCGGTCGCCCTTCTGCAGGCCGAGCGCTTCCAAAGCAGATGCCAGTTTTCGCGCGGATATGGCAACTTCGCCCCAGGTCGTTCGGCTGATCTGACCCGAGGTCTCGCGGCTGACGATCTCTGTATCTGTATGATACCGTCCCGCATGAACGATCAAATCGCTGATCAAAAGGTCTTTGAATATCATCGAACCAATCATGACGCGCTCCTCGACGTGGGTCCGCTTGCCATAGTCCGCACTGAAACCGCGCTGGCAAGACCTGACGCAACGTAGCCTAGCCAGCGCAGATCACTCAGAAGGCCCCGACCAGCGGGCCGCCTGCCCCCCGTTTGACACGCTGCAGGCAGTCGGCAAAAACGCTGCGTTCAACGTTGATGGGGCTTGCGCGCGAGACGCTATAGCCAACCGGACCGGACAGGATCGGCGAGGGCAGCGTCACCGCAACCAAGATCCCCCGCGCCAATTCGTCGGCCACCACACCACGCGAAATAAACCAGAGGGCATCTGACGAGCTGACCAATTTACGGCCCACGGGCAAGGCCACCGTTTCGATGGCTGCCGGGATATCCGAAAGCCCCACGCTGGCCAGATATCGCGCAACGCTTTCCGAGATCACAGCCTCGGCCGTAGGTAGGATCAGAGGGTAGGCTTCGATCTTTTGCTCGGGCGTCGGGCAGTCCAATATCGGATGGCCCGGCCGACAGACCAAGACCACATCTTCGATATAAAGCTGTTGGAATGTGACCCCGGCACGGGCCTCTTTTTCCGGCATCCGCCCCACCACCAGATCCACGACCCCATCGCGCAACTGATTGAACAAGAGCCCGTTCGGCCCCGTGTGAATGCTCAATCTCACCTGCGGCATATCCTTGCGAAACACCAACGCAGCAGCGGGGACCAAATCGGTGGCCGCTGTGGGCAATACCCCGATAGCAAGCCGCGCTGCGGGACCGCCCTCGGACCTCAGCCGCTCGGCCCCGCGCAGCAATTCGGTCATCGAGGCACTGGCATGGGTCTGAAACACCCGACCCGCATCGTTGAGCCGCAGGCTGCGACCCACCCGATCAAACAACCGCACCCCCAGCATATCCTCCAACTCGCGAAGGCTGCGCGATACGGCCGGCTGGGTGATGTTCAGACGGCTTGCCGCCAGAGAGACGCTCTCGGCGCGGGCGATTTCAAGGAAGGTTCGGACATGCCGAAGCCGGAGCTGATTGTCTAGATTCATAACTATTAGGTTATGTGTTTTGTAGAAAACAGCAATATTCAAAATGAATTTTGGATATATCAATAGGGAACACAGACAGGAGATCGCCGTGTCCGACCTCTATGAATCTGGACTTCAGGTCCGCCGCTCGGTTCTGGGCGACAGCTATGTCGACAAAGCCCAGAAGGCCACGACGGAGTTTGACGCGCCTTTTCAGAAACTGATCACCCAATCAGCTTGGGGAACTTTGTGGGCGGATGACACAATCAGCCGCCGTGAGCGGTCAATGCTGACCCTCGCGCTTCTGGCGGCAACGGGCAACTTCGAGGAAATTCCAATGCATATCCGGGCCTGCGCCCGCACAGGGGCAAGCAAAGACGACATCATGCAGGCCTTCCTGCACGTGGCGATCTATGCGGGTGTCCCCAAGGCAAATCACGCAATCAAACTGGCAAAGGCCACTTTCGCCGAACTGGAGGAAAGCCAATGACAAGCCCAGAGCAGTTCTACCAACGGGATTGGAGCATCCATCCCCCCGCCTATTCCCCCGGCTACAAGACCAGCGTGGCGCGCAGTCCGAGCTATTCCAAGATCTCGCTCGACAATTCGGTGGGTGAACTGACCGGGCCGGTTTTCGGCCATTCCGACATTGATGCAGGCGACAATGATCTTCTGACCAACTTCGCCCAGCCCGGTCAAAGCCCGATTGGTGAGCGGATCATCTTGCATGGCCGGGTTCTTGACGAAAATGCGCGCCCCGTGCCCAACACCCTAGTCGAGATTTGGCAGGCCAATGCCGGTGGGCGCTATCGCCACAAGAAAGACACCTACCTCGCGCCGGTCGACCCCAATTTTGGCGGCTGCGGGCGCACGATCACCGATGAAACCGGAGCCTTTGCCTTTCGGACGGTCAAGCCCGGTGCCTATCCCTGGCGCAACTATGTCAACAACTGGCGTCCGGCACATATACACGTCTCGGTCTTTGGGTCTGGCTTCGCGCAACGTCTGATCACGCAGTGCTATTTCCAGGGGGATCCCCTGATCCCGATTTGCCCCATCGTGCAGACGATCCCCGACCCCGACGCGATCGAGCAGTTGACTGCCACGCTCGATCTGAACGCCACGATCCCGCTCGACACGGTGGCCTACAAGTTTGACATCGTGCTGCGCGGGCGTCGGTCCACCCTGTTTGAAAACCGCCTTGAGGGGAACTGAGCCATGCCCCAGTCGTTGCACTATCTGAAAGAGACCGCCTCACAAACCGCGGGGCCCTATGTCCATATCGGGCTCGCGCCGAAAGCTGCGGGCTTTGACATCTACAAAAGAGAGCTTGGCTGGGACATTGCCGGCCCGGATGCCAAAGGCGAGCGTATACGCATTGAGGGTAGCGTCATTGACGGCATGGGCGCTCCGATCAAGGACGCGCTTTTGGAGCTTTGGCAGGCCAACTCCGATGGAAACTATGCCCACCCCCAAGGTGGCGCCCCTGTCGAAGAAGGCTTTCGGGGCTGGGGCCGGGTCATCACCGATTTCACCACCGGAGATTGGAACGTCGAGACGATCAAACCCGGCAAGACGCTGGACTCTCGCGGCAAACCGCAAGCCCCCCATATCACCCTGTGGCTGGTGGCGCGTGGGATCAACGTGGGGCTCAATACCCGGCTCTATTTTTCCGACGAAGCCGAGGCGAACGCCACCGATCCGGTTCTCAACATGATCGAATGGGAGCATCGCCGTGCGACCTTGATTGCCCAGCGCAGCCTCCGCGATGGCAAGCCCGTCTACCGGTTCGACATCCGGCTGCAAGGCGAGGCAGAGACGGTCTTTTTCGACATCTGAGGGGCGTGCAGACGGCAGGGATGACATGAGCGGCATCTTTCAGGACGCGGTTTTCGGGAGCCTTTTTGGCGATCCAGAAGCTATGGCGCTTTGGTCGGCCGAGGCGCAACTGGATCAGTTTCGCAAGGTTGAGGCGGCATTATCCAAAGCCCTTGCCGAGGTCGGTCTTGTCCCGCAAGACCAAGGCTCAAGAGCCGCTGCCTATATCCGCACCGCGCCCATTGACCGCGATCGTCTGGCAGAAGGCTGTGCCAAAGACGGGCTGCCGATCCCCAATTTCGTAGCGCAGCTGAAAGAGAACGCCGCCGATTTGGCTGGCGCGATCCATACCGGATCCACCTCGCAAGATATTATGGATACGGCCCTGTCGCTGACCATCCGTGCCACCAATGATCTCCTGTTGGCGCGCCTTGCCTCCTTGACCGATGCGCTGGCCGATCTAGACCGCCGTTTTGGAGCGACCCCGATGACGGGGCGCACCCGGATGCAAGAGGCTTTGTCTATTACTGTCGGCGACCGGATCAAGGCTTGGCGCGATCCTTTATTGGCCCAAGCGGCGTCTTTGATCGCTCTGCGCCCCCGGATTGAACGGCTGCAATTCGGAGGCGCTGTCGGAACGCGCCACGCCTATGGCGAAAGAAGTGACGCAATGGCCGAGGCCATGGCCCGCAATCTGGGGCTGACCAACGGCCCTGTCTGGCACACTGACCGAAGCAGCCTTGTGATGTTTGCCAACCAACTCGCCATCCTATCCGGGATCTTGGGGAAGATAGGGCAGGACATAACCCTGATGGCACAGCAGGGGATCGACGAGATTGCCCTTTCGGGCGGCGGCGGGTCGTCCGCGATGCCGCACAAGTCCAACCCGATTTTGGCCGAACTCCTGGTGACTTTGGCGCGCTACAACGCATCCCAAATGTCTGCCATGCACCACAGCCTGATCCACGAACAAGAACGGTCGGGCGCGGCTTGGGCTTTAGAGTGGATGGTCTTGCCCGACATGGCGGTGGCCACGGCCCGCGCCCTGGAGGTTGCGGTAAATGTCTGTGGCCGGGTCACGCAGATGGGCCAACGGACCTAGCGACCAACGGGGATCGGCCCATTCCAAGAGCGTGACAGAGGTGAGAGAAGCGGATGGCACAGACACAGAAGCGCACACAGGTTGCCATCATCGGCGGCGGTCCTTCGGGCCTGTTGCTGTCTCAACTCCTGAACCTTGCAGGCGTTGATACGGTGATCCTCGAGCGCACCAGCCGCGCCCACGTTCTGGCCCGCATCCGTGCAGGCGTTTTGGAGAGCGGCACGGTCGATATGCTCCACGCGGCAGGTGTCGCAGACCGCCTTCTGGCCGAAGGACACTCTCACGCAGGGTGTGTTTTTACCGACGACGACCTGATGGTACGGATCGACTTTGCCGAGCTCACAGGCAAATCCGTCACGGTCTATGGCCAGACCGAGGTGACCCAGGATCTCTATGCAGCCCAAGACGCGTTAGGCACTCCCATTCTCCACGAGGTTGCAGACCTTGTGATCCACGAGCCGACCAGCAGTGCCCCCTATCTGACCTACACGCACGATGGCCAAACTGCGCGCCTTGACTGCGATTATGTGGCGGGCTGCGATGGCTTTCACGGGGTCAGCCGACAGACCATTCCGGTTGATCGCAGAACGGAATTCGAGCGGGTCTATCCGTTTGGCTGGCTTGGCATCCTGTCGCGCACCCGCCCCGCCCACGACGAACTGATCTATGCGAACTCGGCCTCTGGTTTTGCCCTGGCCTCGATGCGCAATGCAAATCTGAGCCGCTACTATGTTCAAGTGCCGCTGACCGACCGGGTTGAAGACTGGAGTGACGAGGCCTTTTGGGATCGCCTCCGCGCCTGCCTGCCGCGGGACATCCGTGCAGCTTTGCAGACCGGGCCATCGATCGAGAAATCCATTGCCCCTTTGCGGTCCTTCGTCTGCGAACCGATGCGCTGGGGACGACTCTTCTTGGTTGGAGACGCGGCACATATCGTCCCGCCAACGGGGGCCAAGGGGCTCAACCTCGCGGTCTCGGACGTCTTCTATCTGCACCAGGCCCTGATCTCGGCGTTGAAATCTGGCGACACCTCGGGGATCGACCGTTACTCCGACAGGGCGCTGGCGCGGATTTGGCAGGCGATGCGGTTCTCATGGCAACTGACCAATATGCTGCACCGCTTTGACGGCGAAGACAGCTTTGCTGCGCAGATGCGTAAAGCCTCGCTGATGCATCTATCGCAGTCAGAAACCGCGCGTCGCGAGTTGGCCGAAAACTATGTGGGCCTGCCCTTCTAGAGGACAGACCCATTGGCTCTAGTTGAACATCGTGTTCGGCAGGATCAGCGAGATCTGCGGGAAGGCGATCAGGATGCCAATCGCCACGACCATCATACCCCAAAACGGAACGACCCCGCGGAAGATGTCGGCCAGCGGCACCTTTGGGGCGACCGATTTGACGATGAAGACGTTCAGGCCCACTGGCGGCGAGATGAGCCCCATCTCGAGCGCAAGGACGACAAGGACGCCAAACCAGATCGGGTCGATGCCCATCTCAAGGATGATCGGGAAGAAGATCGGCAGCGTCAGCACCAGCATCGCAAAGCCTTCGAGAAAGCAGCCGAGGATGAGATAGATCGACAGGATCAGGATCAGCGTGCCGATCTTGCCAAGGCCAAAGCCGATGATGAATTGGCCCACCGCATCCGGGATATGGCTGAGCGCGATGAAGGGATTGATCAGGTGCGCGGCAATCAGGATCAGCATGACAGTCGCGGTCGTGGTCACCGAGTCTTTCGCTGCCTCCCAGAACTGCTTGAGCGACAGGCTCCGCTGGATAACCCCGATCAGGATGACGACGCCAGCGCCGACCGCCGATGCCTCGACCGGCGAGAAGAAGCCGCCATAAATCCCGCCGATGGTCAAAAGGATCACGCCAACGATGGGCAAGGCTCCGGCAAGCGCGCGCAGCTTCTCGGGGAAGGTTGTCGCCGGACCGGCAGGGCCGAAACCGGGGCGGAAGGTGCAGATCACCATGATCGCCACGATGAAGAGAACCAGCATCAGTATGCCCGGCAAGACGCCTGCGAGGAACAGGCGGCCGATGGATTGCTCGGTCAGGATCGCGTAGATCACGAAACCGGTCGAGGGCGGGATCAGGATGCCCAAAGTGCCGCCCGCGGCGACAACGCCTGTCGACAGGCGCGGGTCATAATCGTAGCGGTCCATTTCCGACAGGGCGACCTTGCCCATGGTCAGGGCCGAGGCAACAGACGATCCCGAAAGGGCCGCGAAGCCGCCGCAGCCGATGACGGTCGCCGAAGCGAGGCCGCCGCGGAATTCACCGATCAGGGCATAGGCCGCGTCGTAGAGGCGGCGGCTCATGCCCGTGACCGAGGCCACATTGCCCATCAGGATGAAAAGGGGCACCACGATGAGCTGTGGCGAAGAGGCCAGCGTGAAGGCTTCGGACGCCAGAAGGCCCAAGGCAGATCGGCTGCTGTCGAGCGCGATGATCCCGAAGAAGCCGACCACAAACATGGCAAAGGCCACGGGGATCCGGATCACCAAGAGAACGAAGAGCGCGGCGATCCCGAGAAAACCGATTGTAGAGGCCGTCATACCTGAACTTCTTTCTGAACGTCACGGCCCGCAAAGGCCAGCTCGATGGCGCGCAGGGTCATCCCGAGCGCCGTCACAAGCGCCAGGATAGAAAGCGCATTCTGGAACCAGAGCTTTTTCAGCGGCAGGAGATTTGTCTGGAGATTGAGCATCACCGAAATCTTGGCGCTGTCGTTCACGGCCCAGGCCATGGCCAAGAAGATCGCGGCGCCAATCAGCGCCGAGGCCACGTCGACCGAGCGGTTGAACCAGCGCGGGAAATAGGCCTCAAAAAGGTCGACCGCCACATGGCCGCCGCGACGATCGCAGATCGCCATGCCTCCGAATACGAGGATAACCATCGTCATCGTGACCAAATCCTGCGAGCCATAGAGGGGCGAGCCCAGCGCGCGGCCGATCACGTCATAAAGGATGACCCCGACCTCCCCAAGGAGGCCGAGGGTCCCGAAAATTGCGGACAGGCCAATCAGCCTGTCCGCCCAAGTTCTTGCGAAAGTCAGCAAGTCTTATTCGCCCCGCATCGCAGCCAGAGCGGCAGCGCCATCGACGCTGGCGACATAGGAATCGACCACACCCTGGATCGCAGCCGAGAAGGCGGCGATTTCGTCGGCGGTCAGATCGACCATGACGTTCTTGCTATCGGCGCGGGCCGCTTCAAGCGAGGCGTTGGCCGTTGCATACCATGCCTCTTCGGCGCTCTTGGAGAGCA
>JAHEBR010000001.1:0-42865 GCA_024642185.1 Marivivens sp.
GATCGCGGGGCGAGCTTCCTTGGCTAGCCGATTTCATGCCCGGTATCCTCAATCACCGCGGCTATTCCATCGAACGCGCAGCAAGCCAGCTGACGCTCGGTGCAGAGGGGATATTCGGCATTCCCCTTGGCGTTGCCGCGACCTTCATCTTCGTTTTCGTCCTTTTCGGGGCCTATCTCGAGGCGACCGGCGCGGGCAAGTTCTTCATCGACCTCGCCTATGCCGCCACCGGCCGCCAACGTGGTGGCCCCGCCAAGGCAGCGGTTGTCGCCTCGGCGGGCATGGGCTCGATTTCGGGCTCGGCCATCGCCAATGTTGTCACCACCGGTGCTTTCACCATCCCGCTGATGAAGAAGCTCGGCTACCGGCCTGCGCAGGCTGGCGGGATCGAAGCCGCCGCCTCGACCGGGGGGCAGATCATGCCGCCCCTTATGGGCGCAGGTGCGTTCCTGATGAGCGAATTCACGCAGGTGCCCTATTCGCAGATCGTCCTGATCTCGATCTTTCCGGCCTTCCTCTATTTCGGCTCGGTCTACCTTCTCGTCCATATCGCGGCGGTGAAACTCGGCCTCAAGGGCCTTCCGGCGTCAGAGCTTCCGAAGGTGCGCGAGGTGATGGCCGATGGTTGGCATTTCCTCTTGCCGCTGGTCGCTTTGGTGGCATTCCTCGTCGTGGGCTACTCGCCAATGCGGGTGGGATTCTATGCCGTGATCTCGATCCTCGCTGCGGCAGGGCTTCGGGGTTTCATGAAGTTTCTCGCCGATGGACCTAGCGGCAAAGCCTTTGCGGCGATGATGGTCCGGGCGGTGAAGCTCAACCTTTCGGCGCTCGAACTTGGCGCCCGTAATGCTGTGGCCGTTTCGATGGCCTGCGCGGTGGCGGGGATTATCGTCGGCGTCGTGGGCCTCACCGGTCTTGGCCTCAAGTTCTCGGCGATGATGCTGGCCTTTTCGGGCGGCAATATTGTTCTGGCCCTGCTGCTTGTGATCCTTGCCAGCCTGATCCTTGGCATGGGCCTGCCGGTCACGGCGGCCTATATCGTCCTCATCATCCTCGTCGGCCCGGCGCTGACCCAAGAGTTCGGCGTGCCCCTTCTGATCGCACACCTCGTCGTCTTCTGGTATTCGCAGGATTCCAACGTGACACCCCCCGTGGCGCTCGCAGGCTTTGCAGCCTCCGCGATCGCGGGATCAAAACCGATGGAGACGAGTTTCCAGGCCTGGAAATACGCCAAGGGGCTCTACCTCATCCCGCTCTTCATGGTGTTCAACGACTCGATCATTTTGGGCGGGCCGCTGCACTACGTCCTGTGGAATGGCTTCCTCGCGATCATCGCGCTGGTGGCTTTCGCGGCGATGCTCGAGGGCTTCCTCTTCGCGACGCTATCTGTCGCACTCCGGGTGCTTCTTGCGCCCGCTATTGTGCTTGTGTTCTGGCCGGATTTCCGTTTGGAACTCGTCGGAGTGATCGTCATGCTCGGCGTCCTTGGTCTCAACTGGTCAGCCGGGCGCAAGATCGCTTCTTAACCGCCAATCACGGACATCGCCCAAATGCACGACATCTCGCCCGAGCTTCTTTCCGAAATCCGCGCCCGTTTCGCCCATGTGGATACCTGCCCCTTCGAGGGCGAGCGGGTGTTCTTTGAAAACGCGGGCGGTGCGCTGACGCTGAACTCGGTTGTCGAGACCTCGGCCAAATTCGCCGCGATCCCCGACAATCAGGGCCGCGACAATCCCGCCGCCAAGGCGCTTCAGGCGATCATCGACCAATCGAAAGAGGATATGCGGGTTCTCTTTGGCGCGCCGAAGGGATCATTCTTTGTTGGCGAAAGCGGGACAGAGCTTCTCTTTCGCCTGATCAGCGCTGCTATCCTCGCGGCACCACAGGGGCGCGTGCTTGGCTCGACGCTCGAGCACCCCGCCTCGCGCAGCGCCTGCGACCGTTGGGCCAAGATCGCGGGCAAGCCCTATGTGGTCGTGCCGCATGACGTTGAGAACGGCATCGTCACCGCCGAACACTACCTGCCCGAAATCACCCCCGACACCGTGGTTGCCACGATCCTCCATACCTCGCCGGTCACCGGCATGGGTGTCGATGTGGCGGCGATCTCGAAGGCGATCCGCAAGGTCGCGCCCGATTGCCTCATCATCGTTGATGGCATCCAGCACGCCGCCCATGGCCGCCTCGATATCGAAAGCTACGGCATCGATGGCTATGTGATCTCGCCCTACAAGGTCTTTTCGCGGCACGGCTATGGCGTGGCATGGGTCTCGGACCGGCTCGCCAAGATGCCCCACAACCACCTTCTCAACGCGCCGGGCGGCCCGTGGGAAATGGGCACGCGCGATACCGGTGCCTATGCGGCCTTCTCGGACGTTGTGAGCTATTTCGAATGGCTCGGCAGCAAAGTGACCGACAGCACCGACCGGCGCGAGCGGATCCGCGCGGCGGGCGAGGCGATCCACGCCCACGAGGCGCGGCTGACCAATGCGATGCTGCACGGCTATGGCAACCTCAAGGGCCTTGCCGATCTGCCGGATGTGATCATCGTCGGCGGTATCGACAATCCCGCGCGCGAGGGCCTTGTCTCCTTCGCCATCAAGGGCAAGCCCTCGACCGAGATCGTCGAGGCCCTGCGCCTCAAGGGCGTGAGGGTGCATACCCGCAAGGCCGACCACTATTCGGGCAACATCCTTGATCCGATGGGCCTCGATAGCTGTATCCGCGTCTCGATGTGCCACTACAACAGCGAGGCCGAGGTCGCCAAATTCCTCGCCGCCATGCAGGAAATCGCCTACGCCTAGGGCGTCTTGCGGAAGATCCGCGTCGAGCGGAACATTTCCTCAAGCTTCTCGATCCGCTCGCGCGATTCTTCCCAGTCGCGCGATTGGACATCGGCAATCAGAGCCTCGGAAATGAGGTTGATCGCGATGGTCGAGTCCCAACTGGACGGAACTTCGACCATCGCGTTGAACGTATAGTTGGCGATCTTGCTGACCGGCGAACCCCATTGATCGGTGAAGAGGATGATCGTTGTCCCCTGTTCCTTTGCAAGCCGCGCAAGTTTAGCCAGTTCGGATTCGTAGCGGCGGATATCAAAGAGGATCAGCACCGAACCCGCGTTCATATCGAGAAGATACTGGGGCCAGACGTTGGGCGATTGCGCAAGCAGCGTGACGCTGGGCCGGATTATCTGAAGGTGGTTGAACAGATAGTCCGCGTTCGAGCGGGTGATCCGGCCACCCGAAAGATAGACTGCACGGGAGGGGTCGGCGAGGATTTCGGCCACCGCGTTGAAGGTTGCCGGATCGAGGCGCTCGATCGTGTGCTGGAGGTTGTCAAACACGGCCTCGGCGAAATCCCGAAACGCGGGGGAATCAGAGCGGTTGGCCAGCCAGCCGTCGCGCTTGCGGATTGGCTTCTTGATCTGGGCCGAGGCTTCCTCGCGCAGCGCCCCCTGAAACTCGGGAAATCCATCGAAGCCGAGCTTGCGCGCCATACGGATCACCGTCGGCGTCGAGACATTGGCGACCGCCGCGAGCTTGGTGATCGATTGCAGCCCGGCGATGGGATAATCGCGCAATAGAACGTCGGCAAGTTGACGCTCTGCCGGGGTCAGGGTCTCGGTATTATCCTGAATGATCTCTTTGACGATGCGGTGGCTACGCGGCTTCATGAAACACTCTGTAATTTTCTCTACAGACTAGTATCACTCCGAAGCGTCGTCTACGAAATTTTCTTGACAGGTGAAAATGGGCTGTAGCTAATGCTTCCATGAAGCGCCCTGCTGCCAATCACATTCTTGCCCCTGAAGAGGGCCCCGCCGCCGCGATCTACCGCGCGGATGGCAGGGCGCCGGTGTTGCTTGTCTGTGAACACGCAAGCTCCTACATCCCCGCCTCGCTTTCGGATCTCGGCCTCGCTACGGCCGACCGGCTCAGCCATGCCGTCTGGGACATCGGCGCCATCGACATGGCGATGCACATCGCCGACCTTCTGGATGCGCCGCTGGTTCATTCGCGCGTGTCGCGGCTGGTCTATGATTGCAACCGCCCGCCCAGCGCCGCCTCGGCCTTTCCGGAGAAATCCGAAACGATCGAGGTTCCGGGCAATCGGGATCTGAGCGATGCAGATCGGGCGATGCGGACCCGCGAAATCTATGATCCCTTCCGGCAGCTTCTCGCATCGACCCTCGACGGATTCGCCACAAGGCCCGCGCTCATCACGATCCACACCTTCACGCCAACGTGGTTCGGCACCGCCCGCGCGACCGAGCTTGGCGTTCTTCACGACGCTGACGACCAGCTTGCAAGGGCCGTTCTGGCCGCGGCGCTCAGCCAGACCACGCTGCGCGCCGAGATGAACCAGCCCTATGCCGCTGTCGATGGGGTCACACACACCTTGCGTGAACACGCGATCCCGCGCGGAATCGAGAATGTGATGATCGAGGTTCGCAACGACCTTGTCTCCGACCAAGCCAGCGCAGACCGGCTCGGAACGATGCTCGCCTCGGTCTTTGCCGAGGCGCTCAACCTACCAACCACCACGCGACAGGGAGCAAGGTGATGGGGCTGATTAAAGGCTACATCAGGATCGTCGACGGCTTTAATCGCCGGATCGGACGCATCGTGATGTATGGGATCTTCGTGATGATGGGGATCCTGCTTTGGTCGACCTTTTCAAAGGTTGGCAGCGATCTCGGCTTCGACATCAACCCATCGCTCTGGACGCTTGAAATGGCCCAATTCGCGATGGTCGCCTACTATATCCTTGGCGGGCCCTATTCGATCCAGCTCGGCTCGAATGTGCGGATGGACCTGATCTATGGAGAATTGTCGAACCACCGCAAAGCCTGGGTCGACAGCTTCAGCGTGCTCTTCCTGATCTTCTATCTCGGCGTCCTCCTGTGGGGCGGCCTCGAGAGCACCCAATATTCCTTCAAATACGGCGGCGAGCGTAGCCCGACCGCCTGGCGGCCCTATCTCTGGCCGATCAAGATCATCATGGTGACTGGTATTTCCCTCATGCTGCTTCAGGCTATCTCCGAGCTTTTCAAAGACATCCTGCGTATCCGCGATGAGGAGATCGCCTGATGTCCTATGAAATGATCGCCATCCTGATGTTCTCGACCATGATGCTCATGCTGCTGACCGGTCAGCGCGTGTTCGGCGCCATCGGGTTTGTTGCCGTTGTCGCCGCGCTGTTGCTCTGGGGCGACCGGGGCGGCTATGACCTCGGCTTCGCCGCGGCGATGAAGCTGATGAAATGGTATCCGCTGCTGACGCTGCCGATGTTCATCTTCATGGGCTATGTGCTTTCGGAAAGCCGGATTGCCGACGATCTTTACAAGATGTTCCATGTCTGGATGGGCGGCCTGCCCGGCGGGCTGGCGGTTGGCACCATCGGCCTCATGGTGCTTATCTCCGCGATGAACGGCCTCTCGGTCGCCGGTATGGCCATTGGCGCGACCATCGCGTTGCCCGAACTTCTCAGGCGCGGCTATGACAAGAAGATGGTGACGGGCGTGATCCAGGCCGGATCGTCGCTCGGCATTCTGGTGCCGCCTTCGGTGGTCTTGGTGCTCTATGCGATGATCGCCCGCCAGCCGGTCGGCCAGCTCTGGCTTGCCGGTGTCATACCGGGCCTGATGATGGCGGCGATGTTCATCATCTACATCATCATCCGCTGCAAGATCACACCCTCTCTAGGGCCGGTCTTGTCGCCCGAAGAGCGCGAGATGGACAAGCGCGAGAAATTCCGGCTGCTGGGCGCGGGGATTCTGCCTCTTTTCATCTTTGCCTCGATGATGGTCCCCTTCATCAACGGCTGGACATCGCTTGTCGAAAGCTCGGCCATTGGTGCGATTGCGGCCTTCCTTGCCGCTGTCTTCAAGGGCCGCATGACCCGCGAAGTTTTCGAGACCAGCGTGCGCCAGACCCTCGCGATCACCTGCATGTTCATGTGGATTATCCTCGCGGCACTGGCCTTCGGTTCGGTCTTCGACGGCCTTGGCGCAGTGAAGGCGATCGAGTTCCTGTTCACCGAACAGCTCGGCCTAAGCCCCTGGATGATCCTGATCATCATGCAACTGAGCTTTATCGTCATGGGCACATTCCTAGACGACACAGCGATGCTCGTGATCGTGGCGCCCCTCTATGTGCCGCTTGTCGATCACCTCGGGTTTGACCTGATCTGGTATGGCGTCCTCTACACGATCACCACGCAGATCGCCTATATGACCCCGCCTTTCGGCTATAACCTCTTCCTCATGCGCGCGATGGCCCCGCCCGAGATCGGCCTGCGCGATATTTATGCATCCATCGTCCCGTTCGTTCTGGTGATGGTTGGCGCCTTGGCCATTGTGATGATCTTTCCCCAGATCGCGCTCTGGCTGCCGGAACACGTCTACAACAAATAACCCCAAGACCCCGCCAAGGGGCGCCGGGCAAGAGCCCAAACATAGCAACTAGGAGGACTTGAAAAATGACTACCAGACGTAAGTTTTTGTATGGAGCGGCCGCCGCGGCCCCGGCCGCACTTGCCGCCCCGGCGATTGCGCAATCGACAATCAAATGGCGGCTTCAGACCTATGCCGGCCCGGCCCTTGCCGAGCATGTCATCGTGCCTGCGATCAATATGTTCAACCAGATCGCCGGCGACCGGATGCAGATCGAGCTTTATTTCGCCGATCAGCTGGTTCCGACGGGCGAACTGTTCCAGGCGATGCAGCGCGGCACGATCGACGCCGTCCAGTCGGACGACGACTCGATGGCCTCGCCGACCGAAGTCACCGTGTTCGGCGGCTACTTCCCCTTCGCGAGCCGCTATAGCCTCGATGTGCCGGTGCTGTTCAACCAGTATGGCCTCAAGGAAATCTGGGAAGCCGAATATGCCAAGGTCGGTGTTCAGCACATCAGCGCCGGTTCGTGGGATCCTTGCCACTTCAACACCAAGGATCCGATCAACAGCCTTGCAGACCTCAACGGCAAGCGGATCTTTACCTTCCCCACCGCAGGCCGTTTCCTGCAACAGTTCGGCGTCATCCCGGTCACACTGCCGTGGGAAGACATCGAGGTTGCCGTGCAGACCGGCGAGCTTGACGGTATCGCATGGTCGGGCATCACCGAAGACTACACTGTTGGCTGGGCCGATGTGACCAACTACTTCCTGACCAACAACATCTCGGGCGCCTGGATCGGCCACTTCTTCGCCAATCAGGATCGCTGGAACGAGCTGCCGGAAGACCTCAAGACCCTCTTCCGCGTTTGCGCCGACCAGTCGCACTATTATCGCCAGTGGTGGTATTGGGGTGGCGAGGCCTCGCTGCGTGTCGATGGCACCAAGATGCAGCTCACCTCGATCCCTGATTCCGAGTGGTCGACCGTCGAAGCTGCCGCTCGCGTCTTCTGGGACGAGATCGCATCGGAAAGCGAGACGAAGGCCAAGGTCGTCGATATCATCAAGAAATATAACGCGGATATGGACAAGGCCGGCCGGCCCTACCGTTATTCGTGATGCAATCCGGCGTCCGGGGGTTCGCTCCCGGACGCCCCAATTTGAGTTTCGGGAGATTTAGATGTCGGGAACCCTCACCCTGCAACGGCTGCGCGAGATGGCAGCCGAGGAAATCATTGATACGGTTCTGGTCTGCATGGTCGATATGCAGGGCCGCCTGATGGGCAAGCGCTTTCACGTCCAGAACTTCCTCGACAGCTCCCACGACGAGACACATTGCTGCAACTATCTCCTCGCCACCGACCTCGAGATGGCGACGCCCGATGGCTATGCCTCGACCAGCTGGCGCGCCGGTTACGGCGACTATGTGATGAAGCCTGATCTATCGACGATGCGCCGTGTTCCATGGCTTGAAGGAACAGCGCTCGTCCTGTGCGACGTTCTCGATCACCATCACGAACCTGTCGCCCATTCCCCCCGGCAAATTCTCAAAGCCCAGACCGCGCGGCTTGCCGCGATGGGGTTTGAGGCGATGATGGCGACAGAGCTTGAATTCTTTCTCTTCGACCAGACCTACAAGGAACTGGCGGCCACCGGCTTCCGCGATCTGAAACCGATCAGCGCCTATAACGAGGATTACCATATCCTTCAGACCTCGAAGGAAGAGGCCGTGATGCGCCCGCTGCGCAATCACCTCTTTGCCGCCGGTATCCCGGTTGAGAATACCAAGGGCGAGGCCGAGGCAGGGCAAGAGGAGCTCAACATCAAATACGCCGAGGCCGTGCTCTGCGCCGATCACCACACGATCGCCAAGCACGCGGTCAAGGAGATTGCCTGGGCCAATGGCGTCGCGGCGACGTTCCTGCCGAAATGGCACCAGGAGCGGACCGGCAGTTCGAGCCATGTGCATATGTCGCTTTGGAAGGACGGCAAGAACGTCTTCCAAGATCCCAAGGGCCCGCACGGAATGTCGGCCCTGATGGAAAGCTTTGTCGCGGGTCTTTTGGCCTATGCCGCCGATAGCACCGTGTTCTTCGCGCCCTATATCAACAGCTACAAGCGCTTCATGAAGGGCACATTCGCCCCCACCAAGATCGCCTGGTCGATCGACAACCGCACCGCCGGCTTCCGACTTTGCGGTGAAGGCTCCAAGGCTGTCCGGATCGAATGCCGCATCGGTGGCTCGGACATGAACCCCTATCTCGCGCAGGCCGCCCTTCTGGCCGCGGGGATCAAAGGGATGGAAGACAAGCTGAAACTCGCCGGTCCCACCACAGGCGATGTTTACGACGACGCGAGCGTGCAGCATATCCCCTCGAACCTGCGCGACGCGACCGAGGCGCTGCGCGGCTCCAAGATGCTGCGCGAGGCGATGGGCGACTGGGTGGTCAACCACTATGTCCGCTGTGCGGAGTGGGAACAGGAAGAGTTTGACAAGGTGGTCACCGATTGGGAGATCGCCCGCGGTTTTGAAAGGGCCTGACATGGGCAAAATTGTCCGCTGTATTTCCCCGATCGACGGATCGGTCTATCTCGAACGTGAGGCGCTGAGCGAAGCGGCGGCCTTCGCCGCCGCCGCCCGTGCCCGCGCCGCCCAGAAGGATTGGGCCGCGCGTCCGGTGCAGGAGCGGGTCGATCTCGTTCTCAAGGCCAACGATTATATCGGCCAGACGGTCGACCGCATGGCCAACGAGCTTGCCCACCAGATGGGCCGCCCGATCCGCTATGGCGGCGAATTCCGCGGCTTCAACGAGCGGCTGACCTATATGGCCTCGATCGCGGGAGACTCGCTCAAGCCCTACCTTGTCGAGGATAGCGGCGCGTTCAAACGGATGATCAAGCGCGAGGCGATGGGCGTCGTCCTTGTCGTGGCCCCTTGGAACTATCCCTACATGACCGCGATCAACACGATCGCGCCGGCGCTGATGGCGGGCAACACGGTGATCCTCAAGCACGCGGCCCAGACGCTGAAAGTGGGCGAACACCTCGCCGATGCCTTCGCCGCGGCTGGCCTGCCCGAAGGTGTTTTCCAGAACGTCGTGCTCGATCACGACACCACCTCGGCGCTCATCAGCCAGCGGGCGGTGAATTTCGTCAATTTCACCGGCTCGGTCGAAGGCGGAAAGGCGATGGAGCGGGCGGCCGCAGGCACGTTTATCCCCGTGTCCACCGAACTTGGCGGCAAGGATCCGGGCTATGTTCGGGCCGATGCCGATATCGGTGCGGCGGTCGAAACACTGGTCGACGGCGCCATGTTCAATTCGGGCCAATGCTGCTGCGGGATCGAGCGCATCTATGTGCACGAGAGCCTCTATGATGCCTTCGTCGCCAAGACGGTTGATCTGGTAAAAACCTACCGCCTCGGCAACCCGCTCGACCCCGACACCACCATCGGCCCGATGGCCAACGTGCGCTTCGCCGCCGAGGTCCGCGCCCAGATCGACGAGGCCGTGGCGATGGGCGCTGTGGCGCATATCCCGCCCTCGAACGCCGACGATGGCGGCGCCTATCTCACGCCGCAGGTCCTCACCAACGTGACCCACGACATGCGCGTCATGCGCGATGAAAGTTTCGGGCCCGTGGTCGGCATCATGAAGGTCAAGAACGACGACGAAGCCATCGCTTTGATGAACGATTGCCAGTATGGCCTCACCGCCTCGATCTGGACCCGCGATCCCGCCGCCGCCGAAGCCATCGGCGACCGGCTCGAGACCGGCACCGTTTTCATGAACCGCTGCGACTATCTCGACCCCGCCCTGTGCTGGACCGGCTGCAAGGATACCGGCCGCGGCGCGGGCCTATCGATCCTCGCATATCAGGCTCTGACAAGGCCGAAATCCTATCACCTCAAGAAAGCATGAATGATGAAACTCGTCGGTAACTGGTCCTATCCCACCTCTGTGCGCTTTGGCGCCGGGCGCATTGCCGAGATCGCCGAGGCCTGCCGCGTGGCGGGCATCCGCAGGCCGCTTCTGGTCACCGACCGCGGCCTTGCGAGCATGGAGATCACCGCGAAGACCCGTGCGCTGATCGAGACCGCAGGCCTCGGCAACGCGATGTTCTCGGAGGTTGATCCCAACCCCTCCGACATCAACGTTGCCGCTGGCCTCAAGGTCTATCGCGAGGGCGGCTTTGACGGCGTGATCGCCTTTGGCGGCGGCTCGGCGCTCGATCTGGGCAAGACCATCGCCTTCATGGCGGGCCAGACCCGCCCCTTGTGGGACTTCGAGGATATCGGCGACTGGTGGACCCGCGCCAACCCCGAAGGCATCCATCCGATCGTCGCCGTGCCGACCACCGCTGGCACCGGATCAGAAGTTGGCCGCGCGGGGCTGATCACCAATTCCGCGCTTCATGAAAAGAAGATCATCTTCCACCCCAAGATGCTCCCCGCTGTGGTGATCTGCGATCCCGAGCTGACCGTGGGCATGCCCAAATTCATCACTGCGGGAACAGGCCTTGATGCCTTTGCCCATTGTGTCGAGGCCTATTCGAGCCCGCATTATCACCCGATGAGCCAAGGCATCGCGCTTGAAGGGATGCGGCTGGTGAAGGAATACCTGCCCCGCGCCTATGCCGACGGGTCGGATATCGAAGCCCGCGCCCATATGATGAGCGCCGCCGCCATGGGCGCGACCGCCTTCCAGAAGGGCCTCGGCGCGATCCATGCGATCAGCCATCCGGTTGGTGCCGTGCACAACACCCACCACGGCACGACCAACGCGGTCTGCATGCCCGAGGTGCTCAAGTTCAACCGCCCTGCCATCGAGGAACGCTTCGGCATGGTCGCCGCCTATCTTGGCATCAAGGGCGGCTTTGGGGGCTTTTGCGATTTCGTCGACGAGTTCAACGCAAGCCTCGGCATCCCCCGGACCTTGGGGGGTATCGGCGTCAAGGATGCCGACGTGGATGCGCTGACCAAATCGGCGTTGAACGATCCCAGCGTCGGCGGCAACCCGATGCCGATGACCTATGACAACACCCGCGCCATGATCGAAGCCTTGCTTTGAACCTCCCGGCCCGGCACCGGCCTTCCTCCGCCGGTGCCGGGAAGCCATCTGTTGCACCGAAGCCGTGCAGGGCGTATTGCCATGGCAAACAAGCGAGGCGAGCGCATGGCAAACTATCTCTACAAGGGCGATCTTCCCGACGATCTCGATATGGGGCCGGTGGTCGCCATTGATTGCGAGACCATGGGGCTCAACCCGCACCGCGACCGCCTCTGCCTGATCCAGATGTCTGGTGGCGATGGCAATGTGCATCTGGTTCAGGTTGCCAAGGGGCAAACCGATGCGCCCAACCTCTGCCGGATGCTGACCGATCCCAAGGTGCTTAAGCTGTTCCACTTTGGCCGCTTCGATATCGCCGCGCTCTATCACGCCTTCGGCGCGCTGACGGCCCCTGTCTATTGCACCAAGATCGCCTCGAAGATGACCCGCACCTTCACCGACCGGCACGGGCTCAAGTATCTCCTGCAGGATCTTGTCGGTGTCGATATCTCCAAGCAGCAGCAGCAGAGCGACTGGGGCGCAGAGAATCTTTCTGACGCACAGCTCGACTATGCGGCCTCCGATGTTCTCTATCTGCACCGCCTGAAAGAGGCGCTCGACGAGATGCTGGCCCGCGAAGGACGGACCGAGCTTGCGCAATCCTGCTTCGATTTCCTGCCGGCCCGCGCGCGCCTCGATCTCGAAGGCTGGCCCGAAATCGATATCTTCGCGCATTAGGCAGAATGGCGGCGAGGTCTGATCCGTGACGCCGAAGGACAACTTCTATTCCCTCTTCGTCAGTTGGGCGAAGATTATCCTGCCGATGGCGGGGATCGCCCTTCTATCGACCCTCTTCCTCTTCGCCCGCAACACCGATCAAAGCAGCCTGCCGCTGGCCCAGCTTGAAGAAATGGCGCGAACCGCGCGCCTGACTGGCCCGACCTTTTCCGGCGTGACCGATGATGGCACGGTCTTCACCGTTTCGGCAGGCGTCGCCGCACCGGATCCTGCGGATATCAAGATCGTCAATATCGACAAGATCAGGCTCCTGCTCTCTGATCCCAAAGGGGCCTCGGTCGAGATCACGGCGGGCCGTGCGACATATGACGGAACGACCAATACCGTGAACCTCCTTGGCCTCACACGTCTTGTATCTTCGGTGGGTTACAGCCTCGAAACGCGCGGCCTGACCGCGGATATCGACAGTGGTCAGGTTAGAACCGATAGTGAGCTTGAGGTCCGCGCGCCTTTTGGTTTGATCAGCGCCGGAAGCCTCGTGATCCAGAGGAATGAGGCCGAAGGCGGCCAGCAAATGGTTTTCCAAAACGGAGTGCGGCTGGTATATCAGCCTACAAACTAAGGGAGTTGGACTTGCGGTCGCTGAGAATCCTTGCTGTCGGCATCATGGCGCTCTGGCCTCTTCTGGCCGCGGCGCAATCCACAAGCCTTGCCTTGAGCGGCTTTGAGTTCGACGGTGGTGCGCCGGTCGAGGTCACTGCCGATAATCTTGCAGTCGATCAAAACACCGGCATCGCCACCTTCAAAGGCAACGTGATCATCGGTCAGGGCGCTATCCGGCTTTCTGCAGGCGAGGTTCGGGTGATCTATTCCGATGAAACCGGAGATATCGCCCGGTTTGTTGCCTCTGGTGGCGTTACTTTCGTAACCGAGAACGAAGCAGCCGAAGCCGAGAGCGCTGACTATGATTTGACAACCGGTATGCTCGTGCTGACCGGTTCCGTCCTTCTGAAGATGGGCGCCTCGGCACTTTCCGCCGATACCATGACCGTTTCGCTCAAGGACGGGACAGCCATGCTTGAGGGCAATGTCCGCACCGTCCTGGCGCCGAGCGGCACTTGATGAACACCGCACCTTCTCTCACGCTCACCGAAGGTAGCGTCGGCCTAAGGGTGGTTGGCCTTCGCAAGAGCTATCGTCGCAGGCCGGTTATCCGCGACGTGAGCCTCGAGCTTGGCCGCGGCGAGGTCGTGGCTCTGCTTGGTCCGAACGGTTCGGGCAAGACCACCTGCTTTTATTCGATTGCAGGCCTGGTGAACGCCGAGGGCGGGCAGGTTATCGTCGATGGACGAGATGTATCGGCCTTGCCGATGTATCGGCGCGCACAGCTTGGGATTGGATATCTTCCGCAGGAAATGTCGATCTTCAGGGGGCTAAACGTCGAAGACAATATACTTGCCATTCTCGAGATCACCGAGCCCGACAAGAAGGCGCGGCGCGAACGCCTTGAGCAGCTTTTGTCCGAATTTTCGATAGAACACCTGCGCCGCGCCCCGGCACTCGCCCTTTCTGGCGGTGAACGCCGCCGGGCCGAGATTGCCCGATGCCTTGCGGCAGGGCCGAAATATGTCTTGCTTGACGAGCCCTTCGCCGGGGTCGATCCGATTGCCGTTGGCGAAATCCGTCACCTTGTCGCGGATCTCAGAAACCGTGGCATCGGCGTTTTGATCACTGATCACAACGTCCAGGAGACCCTGCAGATCGTCGATCGGGCGTATATCCTTCACGATGGTCGCGTGCTGATGAGCGGCACGACAGACGAGGTGGTGAAGGACGAAAACGTCCGTCGAGTCTATCTTGGCGCCAATTTTCGTACCTACTGATTTCCGCTGATCGCTCCAGCGACTCATTGACAAACCGCCCTCGGCTGACGCCAAATGGGGGTGATGAAAGACCCGATCCACCCTCGCGTTTCCGCGCTGGCGTTTCCGCCAGACGGACGGGGCCAAGCCGGAAAATCATCAAATCCCGCAAGCACAATTCAGTTCCGCTCACAGGCTGTCGCCCGTGCGGTGTGTTTGCACATTTGTTAAGAAAAGGAGAGACGATGCGGTATCAGATCAGCGGAAAGCAGATTGATATTGGTGAAGCACTGCAGACCCATGTCAAAACCGAGCTCGGAGAGACCGTCGGAAAATATGCGGGGCGTCCGACGGATGCCAATGTGATCTTTTCCAAGTCAGGGCATGAATTTGTCTGTGAATGTATCGTCCACCTTTCGACCGGCCTAACCTGTCAGGCTCGCGATCATGCCAACGATATTTATGCCGCCTTTGATGGCTGCAACGAAAAAATGGCCAAACAGCTGCGCCGCTATAAGCGCCGCCTGAAGGACCATCACAAGGAACGAGTAGAACCGGTTGAACTTTCGTTGGGCTCGGCCTATATCCTCGCCCCGACGGAAGAGTCGGACGATGATGTGGCCGCTGGCGAAGTTGCCACCATGATCATTGCCGAGACCGAAACCAAGATTCCCTCGCTTTCAGTCGGCGAGGCCGTGATGCAGATGGAATTGGCTCACGGTGCAGTGCAGGTCTTCCGCAACGAGAAACACGGCGGCATTAATGTTGTCTACCGCCGGGACGACGGCAATATCGGTTGGATTGATCCCCGCTAGGCGACAGTCCAGAGGCAAGGCGCCAGAAGGCAGGTTTTATGCAGCTTTCGGACATTCTGAAGCCCACTGGGGTCAAGGTCATTTCGATCGCCTCCAGCAAGAAGAGGCTTTTCCATGACCTTGGGGAAATCGCTGCGGCGAACTATGGCCTGAGCGAACAGACCGTCATCGACGCGCTGATCGAACGCGAAAACCTGGGACCAACCGGAGTGGGGCAGGGCGTCGCGCTGCCCCATGCACGCCTGCAAGGCGTCGAAAAGATCTGTGGCATCTTCCTCAAACTGGAAAAGCCGATGGACTTTGACGCCGTTGATCGCCAGCCCGTCGATATTGTCTTTGCCCTGTTTGCGCCCGAGACGGCCGGTGTCGATCATCTCAAGGCGCTGGCTCTTGTTTCCAGAACGCTTCGTGATCCGGCAGTCTGTGCCAAGCTTCGCGCCAACCATGATGCCGCGACGCTCCATACCATCCTGACAGAGGCGCCGACGACTCAGGCCGCCTGACCGCCCCAATCGCCAAATCCAAATCCGACATAGTCGCGCTGGTAGGCAGCGCGCGCTGCGGCTTCGATTTCAGCGTCATAGATGGAGCGAAGGCGGGCATCTTCGGGGTCGACCGCCTCGCTGAACGGCGCCAGATCCAGCCCGACTTCACCTGCAAGGAATCCAAGTCCCTCGGCCAAACGCCCCCGCCGCAGGATCACATCTGGTGACCCAAACCCGGCAAATCCCTGAATGAGGGCCGTTTGGGTCGCCCAGGACGGGTCGACACGAATGCCTGTCTGCCCGCCGAGGTTGGCCTTTAGAAATTTGAGAAAGGCCAGAAAGGCAGCACGATGCGCGGCGGTGTCGTAGGTGTCGTCCGGTGCTCTTTTTGGCAGCGGCACAGCGAAATGTTTGCGAAGAGATTCGCGGATTTCGCCAAAGGTGCCCGGCCCGACCGAGAGAATATGGGAGCAAAACGCCGAATGCGCGCGCGCAACCGGATGGCCGAGAACTGTAAAGCTTCGATGCGCTGGGGTCTTGCGCAGCCACTGGCGCAGCGTCTTTTGGGTCAGATCCTCTTCGAGGCCCGATCCGCCTCCAAGGCTCGCAAGCCAACCTCGGACATCCTCATCTCTCGTTCCTTTGAGCGGCAGATAAAGCAGCGGCGCCCCTTTTGACGCGACATAGCTCGGAATGGCGGGCCCGCGACGCGGCTCGAAATTCGGGGTGCGAGAGAGGTTGAAGCGGTCAAGTGCTGCGAGCGCCCTATCCATATCTTCGAAGTTGGATACCTTGTCTTCTAGCGGCTCCGGGTTCTGCTTTTTGAGCTCTCTGTCGAGCCCCTCGATCCGCTCCTCTGCCCCAAGCCAGGCTGCAAGTCCGTTGATAACCTCGGCGTCCTGCAAATCCTCATAGTCGATATAGAAGGCCGTCTGACCACTGCGCTGCAAACTGTTGAGAAGAAGAACCTGAAAATCCTGAAGTTCGGCAAGGAAGGTCTCAAACTCGGCGGCCCTGAAGGTAATCCGCTCTGATTTCGCGTGTTTCGCTTTGGTCAGCTTCCATTGACCGGTCTCTCTGGCAATCTTCCAACTCACATAGCTTTCCGCGGGATTGCGGGTGAGGATGACCTTGGCACAGCGGGGATCGTCCAGGATCGCGTCAAGCACGCGCGGATCGTGATCGTGGAAATAGCGAAAGCCACCAAGAACACCATTCTCGGATTTGATCGCACCGAGGAATTGGTGAGGATTCGCCTCGCGTAGGCCAAGATCAAACCCGAGGATCTCGGTTGCGTTGGGATAACCGACGAAATGCGGATTGAACGCCTCTCCATTACAGCGAAGCCCGGAAAACGCATTGAGGTTGGCTTCAAGGAAATTCGAGCCGGTCCGCATTTCGGCGAAAATGACGAAATAATCGAAGCCTGCCATATCCTAACGCACCAGATAGGGTCGGCGCGCTTTCGGGCGCGCGTTTTGTGGGGCGGGATCGACCGGGAAATCACCCATAAGATACGGATGCATCCCCTGGTTCTTGAGGTTTTGCAGGAACTGTCCAAAACCGCTCAGATCGATGATGCGGGGCGCCTCTGCAAGCCGCCGGCCACCAGCGACCGAGATCTCGTCGATCACGGTTTGCAGGGCCTCCATCGGTGACTCGATGAACTCTGCAAGCGACCAAATGCGGATCTTTGCCTTGGCGTGTATCGACCGAAGATGATCGAGATGATCGCTTTCGATCTTCTGCAGGCGGGCCGCTTCAAGGCGCAGGTCTACGAAATTGCGGTTCGACTGAAAAAGTGGGATCGCCCAAGCGCCGGTTATGACAGATATCTGAGCATTCGGATCATAGGCGATATCGGATCCAACCGCCTGATTGTCGGCCGGGCCAAACTGGAAACACTGCCGCTCGCCGCGCGTATTCCAGATAAGGCTCGTCAGAAAGGCTTTGGGGTTATAATCGCGCAGGGTGCTACTGTCCGACAAGGCACCGGCGAAAGTGGTCTGGCGCCCATCAAACTCGACCCGGTCAGGCGCATAAAGATGACCGTGAACCCTTGTCCCTGTCGCACGGGCGAGCCAAGGTTCGAAATTTTCGAATAGTTCTGAGAAGCCTTCAAACACAGAGTATGGCGCAGCGGTCACACCATTTTCCCAGCCCCAGTTGGGAAACCGCCCCTGCATAAAAAGGCCCGAACGGCCGCGAATTCGCCGATCGACGGCTCGGGAAAAGATCCTGTCAATCTTGCCGGGGTTTGGCTCTGACGCTTTCATTGCGGCGGCGTTGTCGCCCAGAAAGGTCTCATAGAGCTTGTCGGCCCGTGGCCAGATCTTGCGGGCAACAAAGCAATCGGATCGCCGCAAAAGCTGCAGGTGGTCCTCGTAAAAGATGTGTGGCTTACCCTGAAAATCGAACTTTGAAAGTGTAAGCGACCGGCTTTCGATATGCGTCGAATACAGGCGGGCGAGCGTTTGATAATAGCTCTCGTCCGGAATCCAGACCTTGCTGAAATAGCGGTCATAAGTCTCGCGTTCCGGATCCTGCAGGATCGCAGAAAGCGTCTGTCGCGTGAGGCACCACCACTGCGATCCCATATGCGGCACAAGCCCGGCGGGGATCTTGCGCCGAACGCCGAGCCGGCGTTGAAGGGCCACGTATTTGTCAAAGAGGTATCTCTGTCGCTTCCATGAGAAGGGGAACCGGAGGGTGAACCTCTCCTCATCAAGGCCGCCGATCGTCCAAGGTACATCGGCCGTCGTCGCGCTTTCGATGAAATCCGTGCGCGGGCGCTTGGCAAGATAACTCACAAGCTCGCTCACGGGCCTCAGGGGAAGACAAGAGCCAGAAGCTAGATAGACATGGCGAACTTCGGGATAGGTCTCGAGCATCAGCTGCGAGGCATCCTGAGACGCGGCAACGAGCCCCCAAGTCCCCCATTCACAGCGATGCCGTTTGGAAAACCGAACGTTCGAAAGGCCATCGAACCGCGAAACGAATGCATCATGTCTCTCGTCGTCAACATTCTTGTCGACGTGAACAACGACCGGGCACCCTCCGGCGATCCAGTGACGTATTACCTGCTCGGCACGTTCGAGCGAGGTATGAACAAGCATGACGATCCCGACAGTCATGCCCAGTTGCCTTTCGACATGAGGCCGAGAATTTCAAGCTGGCGCCAGTTGATGTATTTCTCCGACCACTTGCACCAAATCTCTTCGCGCCGCTCAAAGCCTTCGACATAGGCCTTGTATTCCTTGCTGTTCGCAAAATGCTGCTTTCGCTCCAGCTCCTCCCTCGCCTTCTCGGTTACGCTTTGGAGAAACTTGGCGTGCAAGAGCGCCCCGCTCACTTTCTCGCCGCCCCATTCGTCGTAAACAAGGTTAAGGCCGCGCGGCAGAAGCATATGCGTTGAGTGCACATAGGTGAACCGGCGATCCCACTTGACCAGTGGAATCTTGTTGAGGGCCGGCGCGCGCTCCGGCTCGTCGCGGAAGAAAACCCGCGCCCGTGGACCGCCCTGTATCCAAAGATTCCCGAACTTGTGGTTTCTCGAGATCGTGTAGTTTCCGGAGTCAAACCACGGCGCCACCTCGAACGGATCCTGGCCCCGCTCATACTCTGCGCTTTCTATCGGCCCCTTGGGATACATATCGATCAGCATCGTCCCGAACGAGCGGATCGATGAGGCGTCGAGCCAGTCGGTGAGCGCCTTGAGGGGGCGGGTATCGCAGAAGGGGTAGACGAGAAACTCGTCGGGATCGACGACCAGCGTCCAGTGACCGTGAGCGTATTTCCTCTGGAGCCAGGTGATCCAATCCATCCCGAACCGAGCTCGCTTGTAGCTCGCGCTCGTCCGCCAGAGTGAGACATCCGGCTGGCGGGCAAGGTATTCAGCGCCGCCATCGTCGCTATCATTGTCGACCAGCAGAAAATGCCGGACCCCAAGATCGCGGTAGTATTTCAGGAAATAGGGAAGGCGGATATCTTCGTTGCGGATCGTCGAAAACAACAAGATATCGTCTGGCTCGATCTGCTCGGTGCGATCCACGAACAGAGAAAGCTCTCTGCGCTTGCGAAGCGACCGAATCCGCCACCTCTTGCGTTGCAGTCTCAGTCGATATGACTGCCAGAAGCCCAAACTTGTTCCTGCTCGTTATTGTGGCTTTGCCAATGTGTTCGCCGGTATCATGTCACAGTAAAGACGATCTTGAAATGCGCCTCCCAGCCCGGAGACTCAAATGCTTGTGAGTCATGTTCCGGTGGCGATTGTTCATGGGCCTTTATTGCTTCAATCCAAGAATAGGGATCGGCAACATCAAGGTAAACCGCCCTGTTGCCCAAGATCTCGCGCACGGAAGGAAGATCATTGGCAATGACCGGCACCCCAAGGGCGGCAGCCTCGACGGGCGGAAGGCCGAAACCCTCGGCGAGCGATGGAAAAAGGAGCGCCCTGGCGCCCGAAAGCAGAGCCGCGAGCGCCGCATCCGATAGGCCGGCAAGCTCGGTCACGTTTGCAGCACCGGCATCTAGCCGCCCAAAGACATCCTCACAGCCCCAACCGCGGCTGCCACATATGAAAAGCTGAGGCGCCTTGCTATCCATATCGCCCCAGAGATCGAGCAGAAAGCCGATGTTCTTGCGCGGTTCGATGGTTCCTATGGCGACGAAGTAGGGGCGGCTGGTGTTCAGGTCGGGAGGAAGGGCTGCAACATCGGGCGGCACAACCTCGGCGCCGATCGGAGCGGTCAAAATCGGCGGGACACGGCCAAACTTCCCAAGATGATATTCCACCCTTTCTCGAGCCGCTCCGGAGATGCAGACGACTTGATCCGCAAGGCGCGCCACACGGCGCATACGCCGACCAAATTCTTTGGCCCGCCCCTTCTTTTGCAGCTGAGGAAAATCGAGCGGGATCATGTCATGCAATAGGATGGTCGCCGTGCCACCGTTGGTGGACTTCACCGCAAGAAGAACCCGCCGCGTCAGATTGCTGTGGCCGACGTTGAGATAGGCCAGACCGGCGGGAAAACGCCGCCGGAGCAGCCAGCCAAGCAACGATCGGGGGCATCTCGCGAAAGCAACCGCTCGAGCACGATCAATGCACTCCGCTTGCGAAGCTCCGCTCTCAACCGCTGCCAACAGGGCCGCTGCCCCCTGCGCATCGAGCAGAAGATAGCCAAGTCGCGTCCGTATCAAACCGTAGAAAGGCAAGCCAAGTGTCAGAAGCTCTCGCAGATAGGCCAGTTCGACACGATCAATGCCCGATGGCACCCGACCCGCCCGCGCCACTGTGCGCGACAGATCGAGCAGCCGGACTTTGGAGCTATTTTTCGTAGTGCCCACTCTGATGCCACCGCCATGCGTCGGAGACCATCGTAGCGAGATCGGATCTCCTCGGCGACCATCCAAGCTCTTCGACGGCGCGTGCGCTCCCTGAAACGAGCATCGCTGCATCACCCGGTCTACGCGGCTTCTCAACCACTGGCACCGTAAGGTTCGTAACGGCGCCCGATTTGGCGATTACCTCGCGCACGGAAAAGCCTGTGCCCGTTCCGAGATTGAACACGCGGCTGCCTTTGCCTGCTTCGAGCCACTTCACGCCAAGTATATGCGCGTCGACCAGATCGGATACATGAACATAGTCGCGGATGCAGGTGCCATCGGGTGTGGGGTAATCCGTGCCAAATAGCGAGAGCGCCTCGCGCTGGCCGGAAATTACCTCGAGCAGTACCGGCACCAAATGGGTTTCGGGGCGGTGGCATTCGCCAATTTCGCCCTCTGGATCAGATCCGGCAACATTGAAATACCGAAAGATCACCGACCGAAGGCTGTGGCTCGCTCCGAAATTTGCAAGGATGTCCTCCACCGCCCGCTTTGACGCACCATAGGCATTGATCGGTTGCTGAACGGAATTTTCGTCAAGAACCACCCCGTCCTGATCACCATAGGTCGCACAGGTGGACGAGAACACAAAATCGAGACAACCCGCCGCTACAGCGGCTTCGGCAAGGTTGAGCGAGCCAAGAACATTGTTCCGCCAATAAAGAGCGGGGTTCTCCATGCTTTCACCCACAAGGCTCAGCGCGGCAAAGTGCATGACAGCCGAGGGGCGGTATTTGCGGAAAACCTCGTCGAGACGGGCGCGATCCAAAAGATCACCCTTCTCAAAAGGCCCAAACCGCACAGCGTCTTGCCATCCGGTCACAAGACTATCGTAGGCTACGGGGGTGTAGCCCGCGGCTCGCAGCGCCTTGCAGGCATGCGAGCCGATATAGCCCGCGCCACCCGTGACCAGTATCGTTTTCAAATCAGTGCCTGTCTGGGGCAGCCCTACTGGGCCGCGTTGCGCATCGAAACCAGCTCGGTCAGATACTGCGAGAACTCCTCGCGCAGCTCTGGACGGGCCAAGCCAAAGGCCACGGTCGCCTGAAGAAACCCAGCCTTCGAACCACAATCAAACCGCTGACCGCGGAATCGGTAGCCAAAGACATCGCGCCCCTGCTCCATCTCGGCCGCGATGGCGTCGGTCAGCTGAAGCTCGCCGGCGGCGCCGCGATTGATCTTGCCAAGGTTCTGCATGATTTTCGGAGAAAGGATATAGCGGCCGATTACGGCTAGGCTCGACGGAGCGGTTCCAGCGGCCGGCTTTTCGACCATGCCAGAGACCTTCACGAGCGAGCCCATGTCTTCCTTCACATCGAGAATGCCGTATGCCGATGTCTGTTCTTTCGGAACCTCCATCGCCGCAACCATAGAGCCGCCGGTTTCGGCATAGGCCTCGACCATTTGCTGAAGGCAGGGCTTTTCCGCGGCAATCACATCGTCCGGCAAAATGACCGCGAAAGGCTCGTTGCCGATCAGGCGCCGGGCGCACCAGACCGCATGGCCAAGGCCCAAAGGCTTGTGCTGGCGGATATAGGCGATCGCCCCGCTATCCATGTTGGTCGATTTCAGGATTTCGAGCAGTTCTTCCTTGCCGGCACGACGGAGCGAAGCCTCAAGTTCGGGCGCGGAATCGAAATAGTCTTCGAGAGCGGATTTTCCACGGGCAGTGACAAATATGAAATCCCGAATGCCCGCGGCACGGGCCTCGTCGATCGCATACTGGATCAGCGGCCGGTCAACGAGCGTCATGATTTCTTTGGGGATCGCCTTGGTCGCTGGCAAAAACCGTGTTCCAAGCCCTGCGACCGGGAAAATCGCTTTGGTGATCCGTTTGGACATGACTTACCCTTCAACCTGCACCGGCATTATGTGCACAGAAAATCCCGCGTTCTATAGCACCTAAACTATTGAATACAAATAGGGCACAATAATGTCATATGAGGGTTTTTGTTCGCTTAAATCCGCTGTTTTCGTCTCGAAGCCGCTCCTCGCGCTTCACCCTTTCTGAGCGCTTCCAATATTTGAATATCGGGTCCGTACGAAGTGAGCGGCCAAAAAGCCCGCCCCGCTGCTCCCAGTAGCCCTTTGGATCAAAGTGGCGGCGATGATAGAGAGAGGTCAGGGAAAAGGCGTAGACCGTCGCCCGATGTCCGTCGGCGACCGCCTTCCTCGCCCTGCGCCGTAGCTGGCCCAGACGGCCCAGCCAGCCCCAGATCACCTCGTGCCCGGCCCCTGCTCCGATCCGTGGAATGAACCTGGCAAAGGTCGGGTTCTCCGAAAAATCTGGTTGTGGCCCCTCCAAAGCTGCGGACCCCACCCATCCCTGATCAAAGCTTCGCAGAACGGGCTCCACAGCCGTAGGCAGGATCCGCCCCGCAACCATATGCCCCAACAGCGCAGCGCGGTATTTCCCGCGCTCTGAACGCCGTACTGGTTCGGGATCAAGCCCTTCCCGATGACGCCGCACAAACCGCGCCAAGCTTGCACCAACGGGGGCAAGATCTCGCGGCGCCCGGTCGGCTTGCCTTCGGTCGCTCATCGCAAAGCCGTGATGGACCCGCGCCCGCGGCACGATCGCCGTTCTGGTGCCTTGCTCGGCGAGCCGCATATTCAGATCCGTTTCATCGAGGTAATAGGCGTAGCCCGGATCAAACCCGCCCAGCTTGATCAACAGGCTCCGCCGAAAAGCCATGTTTGTTCCTTCGGTTTTGATGCCCCTGCCCGCGCTGCCGGTCAGGATCGTCTCCTCGTTTGGATCAACGCTGATTTCTCGCGCAGTTGCATCGGCAAGGACTTCACGGGCGGTCCACTGGAATGAGAGTCCGTTGCGCCCAAAGACGAACCCACCCGCCGCATCCGCGCGCCCCTCGGTGATCGGCGCGGTCAGCCGACGGAGCCAGTCATGTTCGGCTACGGCATCGTCGTCGATGAACGAAACCACCGGCGCAGCCGCTGCAGAGATGCCCTTATTCCTTGCAACCGAGATATTTGCCTCATCAAAGCGGATAACTTTGACCCTGCCCGCCCAACCCATATGCTCCACCGCCGCGACACCATCGGCATCAGCCACGACAACGATCTCGAATTCGGGATGATCCTGCTGATCGAGGCCAACGAGACAGCGCCTGAGCAATGCGGGGCGGCCGCGGCTCACGATGACGACGCTGGCGGCCTCCGGCGTCAAGACGCCCCCATCCGCGCGAGCATCGCCTCGATAACAGCAACATCCTCGGGGTTGTTCAGCTCCCAAAACTCGCGGCCCTTGGCCTCGACCTCGACACAGAGAACCGCGGCCCCCTGTTCGAGAAACCGCAGCTGCTCGAGCCCCTCGGCCCCCTCCAGCGGACCCATCGGCCACGAGGGATAGGCGGCCAGAGCCTCGGCGCGATAGGCATAGACGCCCACATGATGAAATACCGGCGTCGCCGCCGCATCAGGATAGGCGTTGCTGGTGTGCGGCACCACTTCCTTGGAGAAATAGAGCGCAATGGCATTGCGGTCGAACACCGCCGTCGTGCCACCGATCCGCCCCTCGCGCCGGTCGTTCACCAGCCGCGCCAGCGCCGCGCCTTCGGTGCGAAGCACGGGGGTTGCCACCTTGGCAGTGGGATGCCCCGCAAGGCCGCTCACGAGGTCTTCGATAAACCACGGCGGGGTGAGCGCCGCGTCGCCCTGAAGATTGACGATGATCTCATGGCCGCCGCCCAGCGCGGCATGGGCTTCGGCGCAGCGCTCGGTGCCGTTGCGCCAGGCCGACGAGGTCATCACCACCTCGGCGCCGAAGCCAATGGCCTCTTGCCGGATTCGCTCGTCGTCGGTCGCCACGACCACACGGGTATCGCCGCCAACCTGCATCGCCGCATCCCATGTCCGCCGGATCAGCGACTTAGCCTCGCCCTCCACCCCGCGAAGGCCGACGAGCGGCTTGCCCGGATAGCGGGTCGAGGCATAGCGGGCCGGAATGACGATGAGCGCGGTCATCAGGCTTTCTTCAATTCGACGCCCGGCGCATAGGCGATGAAAAACGGGTTGGCGAAGCCCTCTTTGCCATAGCGCAGCGGCTGGTGGGTATCGAAGTGCACCACGTCGCCGCCCGCGCCCACCAGAACGGCATGGCCGGCGGCCGTGTCCCACTCCATCGTCCGGCCTACGCGGGGATAAAGGTCGGCCTCGCCGGTCGCTACGAGGCAGAACTTGAGCGATGAACCGGCGCTCTTCATATCCTTAACCGCATATTTCGAGATATAGTCGTCGGTGGCCTGATCGCGGTGGGATTTCGAGGCAACAACCAAGAGCGCGGCATTGTTTGGCTTTGAAACGCGAATGCGGTTCTGCTGACCGGGTGTCTCCTTGTCGAACGGCCCATCTTCCTCGACGGCATTGCCGCCAGCATCGGTATAGAAAAGCCGCCCCTTGGCGGGCGCGTAGACAACACCGCGCACCGGCGAGCCATCAAATACCAACGCGATGTTCACGGTGAAATCGCCGCGCCGCTGGACGAATTCCTTGGTTCCGTCAAGAGGATCAACGATGAGAAAGGTCTTGGCCTCGATATCATGCGAGGCGGCCTGCTCTTCGGTCACAAGTGGAAGCTCGGGGAATTCCGCGCGCAAACCCGCCGAAATGATCGCATCCGCCGCTTCGTCGGCTTCGGTCACCGGGCTCTGGTCGCTCTTGGAGCGAACCTCGAAATCTTCGGCGGCATAGATCTCCATGATCTTGTCGCCCGCTTCCAGCGCAAGCCGGCGCATCACAAGTGTAAGTTTTTGAAGGTCCATGCGAAGGCTCCGTTGCGTCTTGCCGTCAGTGTTGAAATGAATGGGCCGCCTCCTTATGCTGGCGCGGAAGGCGAACGGCAAGAAATTCGTCATAAGGCACGGTCAGATCAGACCACGAGGGCAGCAGCCAATGTTTCGGGCGACAACCACGAGATCAACCCTTTCGATCGCCTTTGGCATGATCGAGTTGATCTATCACAGCATCGTTCGGAATATTCGATCAGGACATCGCAACGCGGTTGTAGGGCTTGTTCTTATCGCTCTGCAGGGCGCGCTGATGACCTTGATGTTCTTTATGGTCTTTCAGGTCCTTGGTCTCAGGACAGCCAAGATCCGAGGGGATTTTCTCCTCTACTTGATGTCCGGCGTCTTTCTATACATGACCCATAACCGCACCGTTTCGGCGGTAATGGGGGCACCCTCTGCCACATCTTCGATGTTGCAGCATGCGCCCCTCAACTCCTTCATTACCGTCAGCTCCGCAGCGATTGCCGCGCTCTATCAGCAGGTGCTGTCGCTGGGCATAATCCTTTTTGGCTACCACGCCCTTTTCACACCTATCACCATCGACAAACCCGTCGGCGCGCTCGGTGCGCTGTTGATGGCTTGGTTGTCCGGCGTGGCTGTCGGACTCATCTTTCTGGCGGTCAAGCCTTGGGCGCCACGGCTCGTTCCTATTCTGAGGATGGTCTATCTCAGAGCCAACATGATCACATCGGGCAAGATGTTCGTTGCCAATACCTTGCCCGGCTCTCTCCTCACCATCTTCAGTTGGAACCCGCTGTTTCACTCGGTAGATCAAGCCCGCGGCTATATCTTCATCAACTATACCCCGCATTTCACCTCGATGACCTATCCGCTCTATCTTTCGCTGACATTGCTGGTCATCGGCCTGATGCTCGAATTCTTTACCCGGCAGCGGGCTTCGGCGAGCTGGGGCGCTGGCGTCTGACGTTGCCAAAAGTCGAATCTGTCCAACGACATGGCCTCTGGCGCATATCCCTGCGGCGGCGAGGTGGCAGAAGTGGCCAATTTGGCACATTTCCCATCTGCCTACCCGTTGCAGGCGCCAAAACTGCCCCCTATATACCGCTTGATCAGCAGGGAATGCCCCTGCCTCCTCATCCACAAAGGCCAAGGTGCCTACGGGGCCAAGGCCGCTCAAACCGCCTAGCGAAAGGGTTTTGAAAATGGGAAAAGTCATCGGGATTGACCTCGGGACAACCAACTCCTGCGTCGCCATCATGGATGGCTCCAAGCCGCGCGTGATCGAGAATTCGGAAGGTGCGCGCACCACGCCGTCGATCGTCGCCTTCACCGAGCAAGAGCGCCTCGTCGGCCAGCCGGCCAAGCGTCAGGCCGTGACCAACCCCGACAACACGATCTTTGCCGTCAAGCGCCTCATCGGCCGCCGCACCACCGACGCCGAGGTGCAGAAAGACAAGAAGCTCGTCCCCTACAACATCATCGACGGCGGCAATGGCGATGCTTGGGTTGAGGCCCGTGGCGAGCGCTATAGCCCCTCGCAGATTTCCGCCTTCATCCTGCAGAAGATGAAGGAAACCGCTGAATCCTATCTCGGCGAAGATGTCACCCAAGCCGTGATCACCGTTCCGGCCTATTTCAACGACGCCCAGCGGCAGGCCACCAAAGACGCCGGCAAGATTGCCGGTCTCGAGGTTCTGCGGATCATCAACGAGCCGACCGCCGCCGCGCTGGCCTATGGCCTCGACAAGAAAGAAACCCGCACGATCGCCGTCTACGACCTTGGCGGCGGCACCTTCGACGTGACCGTCCTTGAGATCGACGATGGCCTCTTCGAGGTGAAATCCACCAACGGCGACACGTTCCTCGGCGGTGAAGACTTTGACATGCGCATCGTCAGCTATCTTGCCGACGAGTTCAAAAAAGAACACGCCGTCGATCTGACCAAAGACAAGATGGCCCTCCAGCGCCTGAAAGAAGCCGCCGAGAAAGCCAAGATCGAGCTGTCGTCCTCGACCCAGACCGAGATCAACCAGCCGTTTATTTCGATGGGCGCCAATGGCCAGCCGCTTCACATGGTGATGAAGCTGACCCGCGCCAAGCTCGAGAGCCTTGTCGACGATCTGATCAAGAAGTCGATCAAGCCGTGCAAAGACGCGCTGAAAGACGCGGGCCTGTCCACTTCGGATATCGACGAGGTCGTTCTCGTCGGCGGCATGACCCGTATGCCGAAGGTTATCGAGGAAGTGACCAAGTTCTTCGGCAAAGAGCCGCACAAGGGCGTTAACCCCGATGAGGTTGTCGCCATGGGCGCCGCCATTCAGGCCGGTGTTCTTCAGGGCGATGTGAAGGACGTTGTTCTTCTCGACGTGACCCCGCTGTCCTTGGGCATCGAGACCCTCGGCGGCGTCTTCACCCGCCTGATCGACCGCAACACCACGATCCCGACCAAGAAATCCCAGGTCTTCTCGACCGCCGAGGACAATCAGTCGGCCGTGACGATCCGCGTATTCCAAGGCGAGCGCGAAATGGCCGCCGACAACAAGATGCTTGGCCAGTTCAACCTTGAAAGCATCCCGCCGGCGCCGCGCGGCATGCCCCAGATCGAAGTGACCTTCGACATCGACGCCAACGGCATCGTTTCGGTCGGCGCCAAGGACAAGGGCACCGGCAAGGAACAGGCAATCACCATTCAGGCCTCGGGCGGCCTTTCGGACGAGGACATCGAAAAGATGGTCCGCGACGCCGAGGAGCACGCCGAAGAAGACAAGCAGCGCAAGGATCTGGTCGAAGCCAAAAACAACGCCGAGAGCCTTATCCACTCGACCGAGAAGTCGATGGAAGAGCACAGCGACAAGGTTGACCCAACCACGATCGAAGCGATCGAACTGGCGATTGCCGCGCTCAAGGACGAGCTTGAGGGCGACAACCCCGACAAGATCCGCTCGGGCATCCAGAACGTGACCGAAGCCGCCATGAAGCTGGGCGAAGCCATCTACAAGTCGAGCCAGGAAGAGGGCGAGCAAGGCGGCGACGCCGGGCCGGAAGACGACATCCTCGATGCCGACTTCGAAGACCTCGACGACAAGAAACGTGGTCGCTAAGGCCGACAACTAGCTACGGCAGACCGGCCCCAAACACGCGGGCCGGTTTTTCCGTTCGGACGAGGGACCAACTCTGATGGCGAAACGCGATTACTATGAAACGCTCGGGGTCTCGAAAGGCGCATCCGCCGACGAGATCAAGAAAGGCTATCGCGCCAAGGCGAAAGAGCTTCACCCCGACCGCAACGCCGACAACCCCGACGCCGAGGCCCAGTTCAAGGAGGCCAACGAGGCCTACGAGGTTCTGAAAGACGCCAACAAGAAAGCCGCCTACGACCGCTACGGCCATGCCGCCTTTGAAAACGGCATGGGTGGCGGGGGCGGCCATCCGGGTGGCGGTTTCCGCGGGCAGGGCGATTTCGCCTCGGCCTTCTCCGATGTGTTCGACGATCTCTTCGGCGATTTCATGGGCCGTGGCGGGCAAGGCGGCGGCCGCACCCGCGCCGCGCGCGGCAACGACCTGCGCTATAACCTGCGGATCAGCCTCGAAGAGGCCTACAATGGCCTGCAGAAAACGATCAACGTCCCCTCCGCCGTCAGCTGCACCTCGTGCAAAGGCACCGGCGCCGAGGGCGGCAGCGAGCCTGTGACCTGCCCGACCTGTTCCGGCATGGGCAAGGTCCGCGCTCAGCAGGGCTTTTTCACGGTCGAGCGCACCTGCCCGACCTGCAACGGCATGGGCCAGACCATCAAGAACCCCTGCAAGACCTGCCACGGCGCGGGCCGGGTCGAGAAAGAGCGTTCGCTCTCGGTCAATATCCCTGCGGGCGTCGAGACCGGCACCCGCATCCGCCTTGCCGGAGAGGGCGAGGCCGGAATGCGCGGGGGGCCGACCGGCGATCTCTATATCTTCATCGAAGTGACCGAGCACCGCCTGTTCCAACGTGACGGAACCAACCTTTATTGCCGGGTGCCTGTCTCGATGGTCGACGCCTCCTTGGGCGGCGATATCGAAGTGCCGACGATCGACGGCGGCCGCAGCCGTGTTCGAATTCCGGAAGGCAGCCAGTCGGGCCGCCAGATGCGCCTGCGCGGCAAAGGTATGCCTGCGCTTCGTGGCGGCAATCACGGCGATATGCTCATCGAACTGTCGGTGGAAACGCCGGTCAAACTGACTTCGAAGCAAAAAGAGCTTCTGCGCGAATTCGACAAGCTGAGCGCCGAGAACAATCCCCAAAGCTCGAGCTTCTTCTCGACGGTGAAGGGCTTTTGGGATTCGATGAAGGGCTAGCGCCCTTAACCAATCGCTAACCAGGATGGCCTGATAGTCGGGCCATGCCCAAGCCCGCCGCCTTTGCCGAAGCTCTTCTGCCTTTTGACGAGGCAGAAATTCCTATGGCTGGCCTTGGCGTTGGCGCGCGGCTTCCCTCCTATATCGCCGATCACCGCAAGCGCCTGCGCGAGCGCTTCATGGCGGGCGGCGCGGCGGCGCTGCCAGACTACGAGATGCTCGAACTTGTTCTCTTCCGCGCCATCCCCCGGCAAGACGTCAAGCCCCTCGCGCGGCGGCTGATCGACCGTTTCGTGGATTTCAATGGGGTGATCAGCGCCTCACCTGCCCGTCTGGCCGAGACCGAGGGCGTTGGAGAGGCGGTCATCTGCGAGCTGAAGATCATCGAAGCCGCCGCCCAGCGCCTTGCCCGCGCCCGCGTCATGCGGCGGCAGGTCATCTCAAGCTGGGATGCTCTGGTTGATTATTGCCACACGGTCATGGCCCACCGCGAGACCGAACATTTTCGCGTGCTTTATCTCGACAAGAAGAACGCCTTGATCGCCGACGAAGAACAGGCGCGCGGCACGGTTGATCATGTGCCCGTCTATCCCCGCGAGGTGGTCAAACGGGCGCTTGAACTCAACGCCTCGGCGCTCATCCTCGTTCACAATCACCCCTCGGGCGATCCAACCCCGTCCGACGCCGATATCCTCCTGACAGGCCAGATCGGATCCGCCGCCGAGGTGCTGGGCCTCGTCCTGCACGACCATCTGATCATCGGCAAATCACGCGAGCTGAGTTTCCGAGCGAGCGGCCTGATCTAGCTATCGGGCGGCGACAGCCATCGACTGATACATGGCCCCAAGCGCGAGGATGTCTCCGCTGGCATCGCACCCCGGCATTGTGACAACCAGATCATTTGCCACAGCCCTTTCGCCCGGCAGGATCTGAAGGCTCTGTGCGCTTGCCTCGCGACCACAGTTTTCAGCCGTCACAGGGATCTCGACCGAAAGCTCGATCTCGCCCGTCGCTGGCGATGCTCCGATTGGAAAAGTATAGATCTGGGCAAAATGGCCGCCTGCGATGGCGCGCTGACCGAGGGCTGTGAATGTTCCGGCGCCTGCGGTCGGCGCCTCCTGCCAGACATAGCCCGGCGCTCCGAATGGGGCAGCAAATTCCCTTGCGTGCAGCTGAGCACCAACGGCGCCCTCCCACATCAGCGCCGCGCGGCCAAAGAGATCAAAGTCCAAGACCTGTGCGACAGCCATCGCGCTCGGGCCAATATCAAACGACAGAACGAATACGGCGGTCTTTGCCAAAGCCGGGATCGAAAGATCCGCACTGCCCTTTTCGTCAGTCAGGCCCGAAACCATCATGCCTTGGTGGTGCAAGACAAAGCTCGCGCTGGGCAGGCACGGTGCGTTCAGCGCAAGATCGACCTTGGCGCCCTCGACAGGCACGGCGATCAGCTCTGGAACGCAGTCTGTCGCCGATTCCGCACCCGGAAGAAGATCGAATTCGATCGAGGCAAGCCGCCGCGGCTCTAGCCTGTCTGTCCTCTCGAAACTTTCGGGAAGGGCAAGGCCAATCCCTGCGCTGACAATCTCTGGGGCGATCAAGATCGGACCAAACCTTGGGTCGCGCGCCTTCTCCGGGCTCAATTCGGGCAGGGGCGAGAAGGCAAAGGGCTCACCGCCGGAATTTTTCCCGACAAGGCTGGCCCCGGCGCCCGAATATTGAATGACGATTGCGCCAGCAAGCAACACCGCGAAGGTGGCTCCAGCGACGGCAAATTTTCTGATCGCGATCATCAGTTGCTCCAAACCCGTTAGGGATTTGGAAACAAACTCACTTAGAATCGCGACCTGTTGAGGACACCGAGACGGATTCTTTCAGGCCCAATTCGGGCAGGGATCAGGCCAAGCGACCGTGACAGTGCTTGAACTTGTTGCCAGAGCCACAGGGGCAAGGATCATTCCGGCCCGGATTTCCCCAGGTATTCGGATCGTTCTCGTCAAAGCCCGGCTTGGCATCGGCTGTATTGGCCACGGCGGCTCCGACGGCGGCGGCGGGGGCCGAAGCCTGCGCGGCAGCCTGCTGAAGGCGGCGCTGCTGATCGACGATCTGCTGCATCATCGCCTGCTGCTCTTCTTGCGTCATCGGCCGGATCTGCGAGAGCTTTTGCGTCACATCCGAACGCAGACCATCGAGAAGGCTTTCAAAAAGCTGGAAGCTTTCGGTCTTGTATTCGTTCAGCGGATCGCGCTGGGCATAGCCGCGGAAGCCGACCACGGAACGCAGATGTTCGAGCGTCAGAAGGTGCTCGCGCCACTTGGTGTCGATGGTCTGCAGAAGGATCTGCTTTTCGATCGACCGCATGGAATCGGTGCCAAAAGCTTCGGCCTTTTCTGCCATCAGCTTGTCCGAGGCGTCGCTCAACCGCTCGCGGATATCGGAATGGTCGACACCCTCTTCCGAGGCCCAATCGGCGACCGGAACGGTTACGCCAAGGCGCTGTGTCGCGGCGGCGGCAAGGCCCTCAACGTCCCACTGGTCGGCATAGCTGCGCTGGGGGATGAAGTCATCTACCAGATCATCAACCACCTGATGGCGCATGTCTTGCACGATCTCGTCGAGATCATTGGCTTCCATGATCTCGCGACGCTGGCTGAAGATCACCTTGCGCTGATCGTTCATCACGTCGTCGAATTTCAAAAGCTGCTTGCGGATATCGAAATTGCGCCCCTCGACCTTGGCCTGCGCCCGTTCGAGAGATTTGTTAACCCACGGGTGAACGATCGCTTCGCCTTCCTTCATGCCGAGTTTCGACAATACGTTGTCGAGCCGCTCGGATCCGAAGATCCGCATCAGATCGTCATCGAGAGAGAGATAGAAAGCGGAACGGCCCGGATCGCCCTGACGGCCCGACCGGCCGCGCAGCTGATTGTCGATGCGGCGGCTTTCGTGGCGCTCGGTGCCGAGGACGAACAGGCCTCCGGCGGCCTTCACGGCCTCTTCGTCGGCCTTGTGCGCCGCTTCGATCTGGGTGCGGATCGCCGCATGATCGCCTTCGGGATTGGCGGCGATGGCCTCCATGATCTTGAACTCGACGTTGCCGCCCAGTTTGATGTCGGTCCCGCGGCCCGCCATGTTGGTGGCGATGGTCACGGCACCGAGCTTGCCGGCATCGGCGACGATCTGCGCCTCTTGCTCGTGCTGGCGGGCGTTGAGGACGTTGTGGGCGACGCCGTCCTTCTTCAGCAGCTCGCTCAGGAATTCCGATTTCTCGATCGAGGTGGTCCCGACAAGGATCGGCTGGCCCTTTTCGTGGGCTTCCTTGATCATCTTGACGATGCCGTCATATTTCTCGCGGGCGGTGCGATAGACCTGATCGTGCTCGTCCTTGCGCGAGATGGGCCGGTTGGTCGGAACCTCGACGACGCCGAGCCTGTAGATCTCCATGAATTCTTCGGCCTCGGTCAGCGCCGTGCCAGTCATGCCGGCCAGCTTGTCGTAGAGGCGGAAATAGTTCTGGAATGTCACGCTCGCGAGGGTCACGTTCTCGGGCTGGATCGCGCAATCTTCCTTGGCCTCGATCGCCTGATGCAGGCCATCGGAAAGGCGGCGGCCGGCCATCATGCGGCCGGTAAACTCGTCGATCAGAACGACCTGACCATCGCGGACGATATAATCTTTATCCTTCTGGAAAAGCTTGTGCGCGCGCAGGCCCTGATTGACGTGGTGCACAATGGTCGTGCTCTCGGGATCATAGAGCGTCTGGCCCTCGGGCAGGATGCTCTCGGCCGAGAGTACCTGCTCAAGGAAATCGTTGCCTTCGTCGGTATAGGTGACGTTGCGGGTCTTCTCGTCGAGGGTAAAGTGGCTGTCCTCGAGCGACGGGATGATCTTGTCGATCATTTTATAAAGCTCGCTGCGATCCTGCGACGGGCCGGAAATGATCAGCGGTGTGCGCGCCTCGTCGACAAGGATCGAGTCGACCTCGTCAACGATGGCGAAGTTGTGCTCGCGCTGGTTCATCTGCGCGAGCTCAGACTTCATGTTGTCGCGCAGATAGTCAAAGCCCAGCTCGTTGTTCGTGGCATAGGTCACGTCACAGCCATAGGCGGCCTTCTTCTCGGCCTCGGGCTGTTGCGGATAGACGACGCCGGTGGTCATCCCGAGGGCTGCAAAAACCTTGCCCATCCATTCCGCGTCGCGGCGGGCGAGGTAATCGTTCACGGTCACAACGTGCACGCCCTTGCCGGTAAGGGCATTGAGATAGGCAGGGAAGGTGGCGACAAGGGTCTTGCCCTCGCCGGTCTTCATCTCGCTGATATTGCCTTCATGCAGAAACATGCCGCCCATGAGCTGCACATCAAAGGCGCGCAGGCCCAGCGCGCGGCGGGCGCCTTCACGGCAGTTGGCAAAAGCCTCGGGCAAAAGCTTGTCGAGCGGCTCGCCGCCCTTGGCGCGTTCGGCCAATTCGCGGGTCTTGTCCTTGAGGCCCTCGTCGCTCAGCGCCTGAAACTCGGGCTCAAGCGCGTTGATCTTGTCTATGATCGGGCGGGTCGCCTTGATCTTGCGGTCGTTCGGGGTGCCAAAGACCTTTTTGGCAAGCGTGCCGATGCCCAACATATTCTCTCCGCGCCCGCGTCTCCGGGCCAGTTGTTGCCGTTGAATGAGGAGGTCGCTTGTCGCCCCCGGACCTAAGGCCTAAACAGGGGTCTGTGTGGCCCCCTCGGAGCCTTAATGGGATGTAAGGGGCAGGCTATGGAGTGTCAACGCCGCGCGGCCTGCGCGGGCGTCAAGGGGAGCGAAACGTGCTGAAAACTGCAACAAAACTCGCGGCGGGCATCGTCGCACTCACCGTAACCGCCGCAGCCGCTCAGGATGCGAGCCGCGATACCGTGATTGCCACCGTCAACGGGATCGACATCACGCTTGGCGAAATGATCGTCACCCGCGCCCAACTCCCTTCGCAGTATCAGCAGCTTCCTGACGACGTTCTGTGGGAAGGCGTTCTCGATCAGCTTGTCCAGCAGCAGCTTCTCGCCGCCCAGCTTGGCGAGCCGACCGCCCAGATCGTCCTCCTTCTTGCCACGCAAAAGCGATCCTTGATGGCGGCCGAAGTGATCGACCGACTGACCAATCAGGCCATCACCGACGAGGCGCTCGAGGCCGCCTATAACGCCCGTTTCGCCAACGCCGCGGCGGAAGAGGAATACAGCGCCGCGCACATCCTCGTGGAAACCCGCGAAGAGGCAGAGGCCGTTATTGCCCGCCTCGTGGGCGGAGCGGATTTCGCCGAGACAGCGAAAGAGATCTCGACCGGCCCGAGCGGCCCCAACGGCGGTGATCTGGGGTGGTTTGGCATCGGCATGATGGTGCCGGAGTTTGAGGCCGCCGTTATCGCGCTCGATGTCGGGCAAGTTTCCGAGCCGGTTCAAACCCAATTCGGCTGGCACGTCATCATCCTTAACGACAAGCGCCAGAAAGAGGCGCCGACCCTGGATCAGGTGCGCGACGAGCTTGCCGCGCAGATCCAGCAGGAGGCCATCGCCAAGGCCCTCGATGACCTGACCGCCGCCGCCGCAATCACGCGCCCCGAGCCGGGCGCTTTCGATCCCGCTATCCTCAAGAACATCGACCTTCTGACGGAGTAACCCTCGATGCCCCCAGTCTCGCCGCTTGCCCCCGCATCATTCCCCGACCTGCCCAAGGTCGCCGGCGTTCGTTTTGCCACTGCCGCCGCGGGGATCAAATACAAAGGCCGCACCGATGTCATGCTGGCCGAGCTGGCCGAAGGCAGCACCATCGCCGGTGTCTATACCAAGTCGGCCACGCGCTCTGCCGCGGTTCTCGATTGTCAGGCCAAAACCGGCGGCGCAGCCGCGGGTAAGGCAGCGATCCTTGTGAATTCCGGCAATTCCAACGCCTTCACGGGGCGCAACGGCATCGCCTCGGTCGAGGCGATCACCACGGCGGCCGGCAAGGCTTTCGGGATCGACCCTGCGCGGATATTCACTTCCTCAACCGGCGTCATTGGCGAACCGCTGCCGCATGACCGGATCATCGACAAGCTGAATGAACTGGGTTCCAATCTCGGCGATGATAGCATCGGCGCCGCCGCCAAGGCGATCATGACGACCGACACGTTCGCCAAGGGATCATTCGCCGTGGTCGACGTCGACGGCACGCCCGTGACCATCGCCGGCATCGCCAAGGGCTCGGGCATGATCGCGCCGGATATGGCGACGATGCTCGTTTACATCTTCACCGACGCCAAGATCGGCCACGCGCCCTTGCAGGCGATGGTCTCGGCCTTTGCCGACCGGACATTCAACTGCATCACCGTCGATAGCGACACCTCGACCTCCGACACCGTGATCGTCGGCGCCACCGGTGCCTCAGAGGCAGACGCCACCAACAATGCCGCCTTTGCCGCCGCGCTCGAGCAGGTGATGCTCGATCTCGCGCTTCTCGTCGTGCGCGACGGGGAAGGGGCCACCAAGTTTGTCGAGGTTCAGGTCAGCGGCGCGGCCAATGATGCCGACGCCAAGACCGTGGGCCTCGCCATCGCCAACTCGCCGCTGGTGAAAACCGCCATTGCCGGCGAAGACGCCAACTGGGGCCGGATCGTCATGGCTGTTGGCAAATCCGGCGCGGTGGCTGATCGCGATCGCCTGTCGATCCGCTTCGGGGATATCGTCGTGGCCGAAAACGGCTGGCGCGCGCCAAACTATTCCGAAGACGCCACCAGCGCCTACATGAAGCAGCAGGAGTTGGTGATCGGTGTCGATCTTGGCATCGGTGCGGGCAAGGCCAAGGTCTGGACCTGCGATCTGACCCACGGCTACATCGACATCAACGCCGACTATCGCTCGTGACCAAGAAGGTCGTCCTCGTCTCCGCCGTCGCGCTCATCGATCCGGATGGGCGCGTCCTTCTGGCCCAGCGGCCCGAGGGGAAATCCATGGCCGGCTTGTGGGAATTTCCCGGCGGCAAGGTCGAGGCTGGCGAGACGCCGGAGGAGGGCCTGATTCGCGAACTTCACGAGGAGCTGGGCATCGACACATGGTCGTCGTGCCTCGCGCCCCTGACCTTCGCGAGCCACGCTTACGAGGATTTCCACCTTTTGATGCCACTCTTCGCCTGCCGCCGCTGGAACGGCACCCCGCATTCGAAAGAGGGGCAGGCGCTGAAATGGGTGAAGGCTCAGGATCTTAGGAACTTTTCCATGCCGCCAGCAGACATACCCCTGATCCCCATCCTTAGGGATTGGCTCTGATATCTTTCGATATCGAGACGGTTCTCAGCATTTCTGGTTATTGTTGCCAAAATCGGTTATAAACTGTGCAACGTCAGATGCCGCTTTGGGGGAAGTTGTATGCTGCGCACGATCGTTATCGGAACTTGTGTTGCCATTCAGGGGCAGTTCGTTCGTCAACTCGACAACGGGAACATCGTCATCCGTGTCGGTGATCAGACCTATGAAGGCAAGCCGGCCAACAAGGCGGCCTAGTCAAAAGGCACCGGCGGAAAGAAAGAGGCCAGCCCTCAGGCTGGCCTTTTGTTGTTTCTATCAGAGCGTCCGCTCGATCTCTTCGCGCTCGAAAATCTCGATGACATCGCCGGGGCGGATATCGTCGTAATTCTCGAAGGCCATGCCGCACTCCTGGCCGGAAATGACCTCGGCCACCTCGTCCTTGAAGCGCTTGAGGGTCTTGAGCGTGCCTTCGTGGATCACCACGTCGTCGCGCAGGAGGCGCACGCCGGCGGAGCGGCGGGCAACGCCTTCGGTAACCAGACAGCCGGCAACCTTGCCAACATTGGACACCTTGAAGACCTCTTTGATCGCCGCGTAACCGATGAACTTCTCGCGCACCTCGGCCGAGAGAAGGCCAGACGCCGCTTTCTTCACATCATCCACAAGATCGTAGATGACCGAATAGTAGCGGATCTCGACGCCCTTCTGGTTGGCGCTGTTACGCGCCGAGGCATTGGCACGAACGTTGAAGCCGATGACCGGACAACCCGACGCTTCGGCAAGGCCGATATCGGTCTCGGTAATCGCGCCGACACCCGAGTGGATCACGCGCACGCGCACCTCGTCGTTGCCGATCTTCTCCATCGCCTGAACGATGGCTTCGGACGAACCCTGAACATCGGCCTTCACCACGATCGGCAGCTCGGAAACGCTCTGATCGGCCTTGTGCTTGGCCATCAGCTGATCGAGCGTCGTCGCCGCACCGGCAGCGGCGCGTTTGTCTTTCGCCGCTTTCTCGCGGTAGGTCGCGATTTCGCGGGCCTGTGCTTCGGTCTCGACAACGTTAAGAACGTCGCCCGCCTCGGGGGTGCCGTTGAGGCCAAGAACCTCGACCGGAACCGAGGGGCCAGCTTCTTTGACGCGCTCGCCCTTGTCGTCGACCAGCGCACGCACCTTGCCCCACTGTTCGCCGACGACAAAGATGTCGCCCTGCTTAAGGGTGCCGTGCTGCACGAGAACGGTCGCTACCGGGCCGCGGCCAACGTCAAGCTGGGCTTCGATCACAGCGCCCTGAGCGGCGCGGTTCGGGTTAGCCTTGAGCTCGAGGATCTCGGCCTGAAGCGCGATTGCCTCAAGGAGGGTATCGAGGCCCTTACCACTCAGTGCCGAAACTTCGACGGTCTGCACATCGCCGCCCATCTCTTCGACCACGACTTCGTGATGCAGAAGATCGGTGCGGACCTTTTGGGGGTTGGCCGAGGGCTTGTCGCATTTGTTGATGGCGACGATCATCGGAACCTTGGCGGCCTTGGCGTGGTTGATGGCTTCAACCGTCTGCGGCATGACCGCATCGTCGGCTGCCACAACCAGAATCACGATGTCCGTGACCTGAGCACCGCGGGCGCGCATCGAGGTAAAGGCCGCGTGGCCCGGCGTGTCGAGGAACGACAAGACGTGGCCGCTGTCGGTTGTCACCTGATAGGCGCCGATGTGTTGGGTAATGCCACCGGCTTCGCCAGAGACAACCTTGGTCTTGCGGATCGCGTCGAGAAGCGAGGTCTTGCCGTGGTCGACGTGGCCCATGACGGTGATGATCGGCGGACGCGGACGCAGGTCTTCGGCCTTGTCCTTGACCGTGTCGATCACCTGCTCAACGTCGGCATCCGAAACGCGCACGACACGGTGGCCAAATTCTTCGACGATAAGCTCGGCGGTATCGGCGTCGATCGCCTGGTTCTGGGTCGCCATGATGCCGTTTTGCATAAGGGCTTTGACCACATCAGCCACACGCTCGGCCATACGGTTGGCAAGCTCGGATACCATGATCGCTTCGGGGATCTGCACGTCGCGCACGATCTTCTCGCGCTCTTGCATCCCGCCCATGGCTTTTTGGCGTGCACGCTCTTGCTTGCGCTTCATCGCCGCCATCGAACGCTGACGTCCGCCCTCACCACCGGTGAGCGCCTGATTGAGCGTCAGCTTGCCGCCACGGCGACCTTCGTCATCGCGCCCCGGCTTGACCTTGGCCGCCTTTTCGCGGGCTTCGCGTTCGCGGTCGGGCTTGCGCGGCGCGGATGGGGCGCGAGCCTCACCGACTTCGCCTTCGCCAGCGGCTTTGGTCGCGGCGCGGCGGGTGGCCTCTTCGGCCTTCACGCGCTTGCGCTCTTCTTCCTCGGCCTTGGCGCGAGCCTTCTCTTCGCGTTCGCGATCCTCGCGTTCCTTGGCTTCAACCTCCGCGCGGCGACGCTCGCGCTCCTCGGCGCGCTCGCGCTCTTCGGTCTCGCGCTGGGCAGCCTCTTCCGACTCCCGCGCCTTGGCCAAAGCGAGCGCCTTCATCCGGCGTTCAAGCTCGGCGTCCGAAATGCCTGCGGGGCGCTTGGAGGGATCGCTCACAACAGGAGCGGCCGGTCCGCCAGCGGGTTTGGCCGCGGCACCGGGCTTGGGGACCACAACGCGCTTGCGCTTGGTTTCCACCACGACGCTCTTGGTCCGGCCATGGCTGAAGCTTTGCTTCACGCTCCCCGGACGGGAGCCGCCGAGACCCAGAGTCTTCTTGCCGTCGTTATCGGTCATCTAGCTACTTTTTCCTTTCCGGCAGCAGGATCGCCACCGTCATTTGCGCGCAAGCCCTTAAGCTTTGCGGCTTCCTCTACAACACGGTTGCTGAGTCCGCCAGTCGCGAGCGCGCCATGTATCACACTTTGGCGTCCAAATGCCAAACCCAATTCCTGAGCGGTCAGGCAGTCGAAATAACGGGCCCCTTCAGGGGTCCAAAGCTTGGCCTTGCCGCGCGAGGAGCCGTCGTCAGCCTGCAACAGAACCCGGACGTTTTCGTTTCCGGCAAGCCAGCTTTTCACCTTCTCGAACCCGCAGACCGCGATCCCGGCCTTCCGGGCCATGGCGAGCAGGTCGATCACGCGGCGGGCAATCTGGCGCTCCACCTCGTCGGCCAAACCCTCCGGCACGGTGACCGGCGTCTTGGCCGAGCGAGAGAACTGGCCCTTGCCAGCCTTCTCGAGGATCGCGCGATCGGCGGTGACCCACATCCCGCGTCCGGGCAGCTTGCCCAGCACGTCAGGCACGACGACGCCGTCAGGGCCGACCACGAACCGGATCAACCCTTCTTTCGGCTTGGCCTCGCCGGTGACTATGCACCGGCGCTCGGCCTCGTCGTCTGTTTTATCGCGGCCACCGCGTGTCATTGCGTGTTCCTCGGCTCCTCTCAGGCCTCGTCTTCCTCGGCGTCTTCCTCGCCCTCAGCGGCAAGATCGGCAGGATCGACCCAGCCCAGCATGACGCGGGCGTTCATGATCATGTCCTGCGCTTCTTCGAGGCTCACGTCGAACTTCTCCAGAACACCGTCGTCCTTGACGCGCTCGCCCTTGACCGTGGTCCAGCCGCCGGCCAGTTCCCAGTCGGCGCAGGTGGCGAAATCTTCCAGCGTCAGAACACCGTCTTCGGCCAGCGCCTCGACCATCTGCGGGGTCAGGCCCTCGTAGTTGATGAGGCTCTCCTGAGCGCCAAGCTCGATCGCGTGATCAAGAGATTTCTTGTTCTGGGCCTCAAGATAATCGCGGGCGCGCGCCTGAAGCTCTCCGGCGGTGCCTTCATCGACGCCGTCGATCACCAGAAGCTCGTCAACGTCGACATAGGCGACCTCTTCGAGATTGGTGAAGCCTTCGGACACCAGAAGCTGGGCAAAGAATTCGTCAAGGTCGAGCGTATCCATGAACAGCTTGGTGCGGCTCTCAAACTCGGCCTGACGACGCTTGGATTCCTCTTCCTCGGTCATGATATCGATGTCGAGGCCGGTCAGCTGCGAGGCCAGACGCACGTTCTGGCCACGGCGGCCGATGGCAAGCGAAAGCTGCTCTTCGGGCACCACAACCTCGATCTTGCCGGCCTCTTCGTCGAGCACGACCTTGGAAACCTCGGCCGGCTGAAGCGCGTTGACGAGGAAGGTCGGGATATTCTCGTTCCACGGAATGATGTCGATCTTTTCGCCCTGAAGCTCGTTGACCACGGCCTGAACACGGCTGCCGCGCATACCAACGCAGGCGCCAACAGGGTCGATCGAGTTGTCATAAGAGACGACGGCGATCTTGGCGCGGCTGCCCGGATCGCGGGCGACGGCCTTGATCTCGATGATGCCATCGTAGATCTCGGGCACTTCCATCTTGAAAAGCTCGGCCATGAACTCGGGCGCGGTGCGGCTGAGGAAGATCTGCGGGCCACGCGGCTCGCGGCGAACCTCCTTGATATAGCAGCGGATACGGTCGCCGGGGCGATAGGCTTCGCGGCCGATCTTTTCATTGCGGCGCAGGATCGCTTCGCCGGCGCCCACGTCGACGATGACGTTGCCGTATTCCTCGCGCTTGACCAGCGCGTTGATGATCGTGCCGGCGCGGTCTTTGAATTCCTCGTACTGGCGATCACGCTCGGCTTCGCGGACCTTTTGCAGGATGACCTGCTTGGCCGACTGGGCGGCAATCCGGCCAAGCTCGACCGGCGGAACCTCTTCAACCAAGGTGTCACCGACGCTCGGATCTTCCATGTATTGCTTGGCCTGCGCGACAGTCATTTCCGCCTGATAGTTCTCAAGCGCATCTTCTTCGACAACGGTGCGTACGCGGGTAAACGTCGCCTTGCCGGTCTTGCGGTCGATCGACACGCGGATGTCCATCTCGGCGCCGTAGCGGCTCTTGGCGGCGCGGGCGAGCGACTCTTCCATCGCCTCGACCACAAGGCCGGGGTCGATCATCTTCTCGCGCGCAACGGCTTCGGCCGTTTGCAGAAGCTCAAGCTGGTTAGCTGAAGTGATTGCCATTTGGTTTACTCCTCGTCCCCATCGATGATGGTCTCAACTTCGTCAAACTGGGCCTCGTCAATCTGGCCCGCATCTTTCCGTCCGCGCAGAACCTCGCGGATCAATTCATCCGTCAGCACAAGCTTGGCATCCGACAGCCAATCAAACTTGAGCCCGATCGTGATTTCTTCGGCCTGATCATCAAGCGTGATCAAAACCTCGTCGCCCTCGGTCCCCGCCAGCGTGCCTTTAAAGCGGCGGCGGCCGTCGATCAGTTCGGTCGTCTCGATCTTGGCGACATAGCCGGCCCACTGGTCGAAATCCTTCAGCCGCGTCAGCGGCCGGTCGATGCCGGGGCTTGAGACTTCGAGCGTATAGGCCTCGATGATCGGATCCTCGACGTCGAGCACGGCGGAAACGGCGGTGCTGATCTCGCCGCAGTCGTCAACCTCGATGGTTCCATCAGGCCTCTGCGCCATGATCTGCAGCGTCGATTCCTTGCCCGTCATCAGGCGGACACGCACAAGCTCGAACCCCAGATCCTCGATCACGGGGCCAGCAATTTCGGCGATGCGGCGGTCAAGGGCCGCCTTGGCAATAAGGTCTGTCATGGTCTCTACAAGCTCGAAATTCGGGCACAAAAAAACGGGCGCGCGGCCCGTTGATCTTTCCCGGTGGAGCCTTGGGGGTGGAGGCCAAGGCGCCGCTGTCAAGGCGCATATACGCGCCCTATCCCGGCGTTGCAAGGGGCAAGGCCAGA
>JAHEBR010000001.1:42965-45062 GCA_024642185.1 Marivivens sp.
TCGCCCGCCGTCTCGGCGCCGATCATTGCCTGCTGGTAGGCATAGATCTTGCCAACCTGGCTGTCGGGATTGGCGTTCATCATACCGTTGATGTTGGCATGCGCCGCGTTGAGGCCCTTCAGCTCGGACGCAATCGCGCCACGGCCGTTGTTGCCTTTTTCGGCGCTTTGCGCGTTCGCGCTATTGCCACGGCCATTGCCGTTCCCATTGCCGCCCTTCGCGGCCAGCGCTGGACCTGCGAGCGCAACGGCGGTCATCGCAATGATCGCACCGCGGGCAAGCTTCTTTGTAGTATGAATGGTGAAGGTCATCTTCATCCCCTGTGTAGAGCAGTTCTTGGCCAGAACAGTATATTGATCAGTCGAAAATCGCGCTTAATTGCGGCTGTCGTTTGGCAAAGATCGCTGATTGTCGCCAATGTCTGCACAATGATCAGTTGCGGCCACTAGCTGTTTACAAATTCCGGGCTCCGAGAGGGCATGGCCAGCAAAGGACACCATCCTGAGTCGGGCTTCTGTCCAAAGACTGGCGATTCGATAGGCCGACTCGGGCGGGCATATCATGTCGTACCGGCCCTGAATGATCTCGGCGGGGATATGGGCGATGCGGTCCATATTCGAAAGGATCTGGCTTTGCTCGTCGAGAAAGCCTCCGTTGACGAAATAATGGTTCTCGAGGCGGGCAAAGATGCGCGCAAAGTCGACCGGGCTATCTCCCACCGATCCATCCGCCTCAAACGATGCCAGCGCATTTTCCCAACGGGTCCAGGCGCGGGCAAATCGGGTCGCTGTCAGGCTGTCGTCTCCGAAGAGGCGTTTGTGATAGGCGCCGATAAGGTCCGCATGTTCTTCGGGCGGAACCAGCGAGGAGAAATGCCGCCATTGATCCGGCCAGAACCTCCCCGCGCCGCCGCCATAGAACCAATCAAGCTCGGGCTGGGTCATCAGGAAGACCCCGCGCAGGATCATCGCCCGGACACGTTCAGGATGCGCCTGAGCATAAATCAGCGACAGCGCCGCGCCCCAGCTGCCGCCAAAAAGGGTAAATCGGTCGATCCCAAGTGTCTTGCGGATCAGCTCGATATCCTCGACCAGATGCCAGGTTGTGTTTGCCTCGACCGAACCGCTGGGCCGCGAGCGCCCACAGCCGCGCTGATCGAAAAGGATAACCCGGTATCGCTCGGGGTCAAAAAACCGACGCATCGCCGGGCTGCACCCGCCGCCCGGCCCGCCGTGGAGCACAAGCGCCGGGATACCCTCGGGGTTGCCGCACTGCTCGAGATAGACCCGATGCCCGTCGCCCACATCCAGCATCCGCTGATCGAAGGGATCAATCGGCGGATATAGGTGCGCGGCGGCGCTTATTTGTCCCAAGACCTTGTCCATGCCTGAACTATATAGTCAGGTGAAACGACTTGCCATGACCCCGAGACCCCAGATGCCCCTTTCCGCGCAACACACCGTCGACCCCGCTGAAATTGCCAAATTCGAGGCGATGGCCGCCGAGTGGTGGGATCTCAATGGCAAGTTCAAGCCGCTGCATATGCTCAACCCCTGCCGCCTTGATTACATCACCCGCCAGATCGCCGCCGAATTCGGGCGCGACCTTGCAGATGATGCGCCTTTCAAGGGCTTGCGCCTTCTCGATATCGGCTGTGGCGGTGGGCTTCTGTGCGAGCCGATGGCGCGTTTGGGTGCAACCGTGATTGGCGCCGATGCCGCCGAGCGGAACATCCCGATCGCCAAGCTTCACGCAGAGCAATCCGGCCTGACCATCGACTACCGCCACACCACCGCCGAGGCGATGGCCGAGGCTGGCGAGCAATTCGACGTGGTTCTCAACATGGAAGTGATCGAGCACGTTGCCGACCCGCTCGGCTATCTCAAGGCGGTGCACGATCTCTTGCGCCCCGGCGGGCTGCACATCTGCTCGACCATCAATCGCAACCCGAAAAGCTTTGCCATGGCGATCCTTGGCGCGGAATACGTCATGCGATGGCTGCCGAAGGGCACGCATGAATGGTCGAAGTTTGTCACGCCTGATGAGCTGTTCGATCTGATCCGAACGGCCGGGCTGGATCCCGTCGACCGCAAGGGA
>JAHEBR010000260.1 GCA_024642185.1 Marivivens sp.
ACGCTGCGCCTTAATGACCGCGTGAGCCTCATCCAGGAAACCGGCGTCGCCAATTTCATGCGCTGCAACATCTGGCATGTGCGCGGGCGCGAGTTCGATCTGGTGATCGACACAGGGATGGGCGTCAGCCCCCTGAAAGACTGGATCGTCCGCGAGAGCGACAGGCCCTTGAAGGCCATCGTCACCCATTGCCATTTCGACCACTCGGCCGGCCTGCACGAGTTTGACTGCCGCCTCGGCCACCCCGCCGAGGCGCATATCCTCGCCCATCCGACCAACCCCGATGTGGTCTATTCCGGCGCATGGACCGAGATCGACGTGATCGATCCGCGCCAGCATCCCGAGTTCCGGCGCGAACATTTCCATGTCACGCCTGCGCCTTTGACCGGCTATCTCGACGAGGGCGACGTCCTTGATCTGGGCGATGCCGCCTATCAGATCCTGCATCTGCCGGGCCATTCGCCCGGCTCGATCGGCCTTTGGGATGTGAAATCGAAGACGCTCTTCTCGGGCGATGCGCTTTATGACGGGGAGTTGCTCGACAACCTCTATCACTCGGAAAAAGATACCTATCGGCAAACGCTCGAGAGGATCGCGGGCCTCGATGCCGAGACCTTCCACGCGGGCCACTATCCATCCTTTGGCAAGGAGCGGATGCAGGCAATCATCGACAGCTATCTCGGCGGGGGGATGGCAATCACCGACGTGAAGAGCTGGTATGAGGCGGAATGCGCGGCATCGGCGGATATCTATGCGCCTCAGGATTGGAGCGGGGCCAAGCGTGTTTAGGATGGGCCGAGAAAACGGCGCGTCGCTGGCGCTTTTCCTCGCGGCCTCGGCTTGGGGGCTTTACTGGTTTCCGCTGCGCGAGATGGAGAAGGTGGGCATCCACGGCACATGGACCGTGGCCTGGTTCAACTTCTTTCCCGGCGTCATCCTGATCCCCTATGTGCTGTGGTACCGCAAGACCGAGGGACGAGAGCTGCGCAAGGTCTTGTTCATCGGCGCGGCGACCGGGATCGGGCTTGGCCTTTATGCCTCGTCGATGGTGTTTTCCTCGGTCATTCGCGCGACGCTTCTGTTCTACCTCACGCCGATCTGGGCCACCTTGATCGGCTGGCTCTGGCTGGGCGAGCGTCTGACGGCGGGGCGGTATGTTGCCATCGGCGGCGGCCTTCTGGGGCTTTGGCTGATGCTGAGCGGGGCGAGCGGGGCATCTGAGCCCCTGAACATCGGCGATCTTTTCGCGCTTCTGGCGGGAATGCTCTGGGGGCTTGGTGCCGCGGGGATGAAGCGCTGGCCCGAAGCGCCGGTGGCCACGACCAGCATGGCGCAATTCCTTCTCGCAGTGGTCTTCTGCGCCGCCGCGGGGCAGTGGGCCACCTCCGATCCGGCCCCCACGCTCGAGATGCTGCGCGCCTCGTTTCCGCTGACCTTCTTCGGCTCGGCCTTCGTCCTCTTGCCCTCGATCTTCGTGATCTTCTGGGCCTCGCGCATCGTCTATCCGGGGCGCGGGGGGATCCTGATGATGTCGGAGGTGATGGTGGCGATCCTCAGCGCATCGATCCTTCTGCCCGAGGAGACGCTCTCGACCCTGCAATGGATCGGCGGGGCGACGATCCTCGCGGCCTGCGTGATCGAGGTCAGAACAAGCGCGGCCTAGCCGCCCGCACCTTCCCAGGCGTCGAATTCCTCGGGCCGTTTCGCCTGCAGGCGCGCCAGCGTCTCGGGCTTGAGCGCCAGCGCCATCGGCGGCGAGACATTGAGGCGCTTCAGCGCGATGGGCTCGCCGAATCTCTCTTCGAAGAAGGCCAGCATCTTGGGCTGATCCTCATAGCGGAAGAGGTGATCGAGGCCGGGTTTGTCGTCGCCTCCGGGGGTGAGGAACTTGGCCTGACTGCCCACATCGGCGAAGGCGGCAGGCTTGCCCTTGGTGTATTCCACGACGAAATCGTCAAAGCTGACGCCGCGGGTGGAGTTGGGGTGGCCCACGAGATCGTCGCGGTGGCGGTAGCGATACCAACTCCCGAGCCAATCGACGGGGTGGCGGATTACGGCGAGGGTTTCGAGCTCGATCTGCCCGGCCTTCATCAGGAAGGGCTCGACCAGACGGCGATAGCGATAGAGCGGCGTGTGCTTGAGAACCGGCGGATCGCGGAACACCAGCGCGGCCTTCGGCGCGAGCGCGCCCTCAAGCGCGGTCGTGCCGGTTTTCGGCACGGCCAGAAATACCAGCCGCTCTTTCCAGAATACCAGCATCTTGCCTCCGGGTCCGTTCTGCTCTTGGGCGTAAACTAACGCTTAACCATGATGGCGCAACAGTGGGCTTGCGGAAATATCGCTTGCAATGTTCTTGTTTTGATCTCATAAACCATGAGAACAAGAGGCGAACATCAGCAGCAATTGCCGCCCGGAACAGGGTGTGGAATAAGGATGGCTAGAATGGCAATGGCAGAAATTTTCGACATGAACGATAAGCGGACGGCGGAGAAACAAAAGGCGCTGGAATCGGCGCTCGCGCAGATCGAGCGGCAGTTTGGCAAGGGCTCGATCATGCGGCTTGGCGGCGAGAACAAACTCGCCGATATCGAGAGCACGTCGACCGGCTCTCTGGGCCTTGATATTGCGCTTGGCATCGGTGGCCTGCCCAAGGGGCGGATCATCGAGGTCTATGGCCCGGAATCCTCGGGCAAGACCACACTGACGCTTCATGCGATCGCGGAAGAGCAGAAGAAGGGCGGCGTTTGCGCCTTTGTCGACGCCGAACACGCGCTCGATCCGCAATATGCCAAGAAGCTGGGCGTCAATCTTGACGAGCTTCTGATTTCCCAGCCCGACACCGGCGAGCAGGCGCTCGAGATCGTCGATACGCTGGTGCGGTCGGGGGCGGTGAGCCTTGTGGTGGTCGACTCGGTCGCCGCATTGACGCCGAAGTCGGAGCTTGAAGGCGATATGGGTGATTCCAGCGTCGGCGTTCATGCCCGCCTGATGAGCCAGGCCATGCGCAAACTGACCGGCTCGATCAGCCGTTCGGGCTGTATGGTGATCTTCATCAACCAGATCCGCATGAAGATCGGCGTCATGTTCGGCAGCCCCGAGACGACGACGGGCGGCAACGCGCTCAAGTTCTA
>JAHEBR010000261.1 GCA_024642185.1 Marivivens sp.
AATTGCGCAAGCAGGGCCTGATCTATGAGGGCGTCCTCGAGCCGCCGAAAGGCAAGCTGCCCGAGGATTGGGAGCCGCGCGAGCAGACCCTTTTCCGCTCGACCGATTTTGGCGACGATGTGGATCGCCCGGTGAAGAAATCGGACGGCAGCTGGACCTATTTCGCCCCCGATATCGCCTATCACTATGACAAGGTCGAGCGCGGGTTTGACCAGCTGATCAACGTCTTTGGTGCCGATCATGGCGGTTATGTGAAGCGGTTGAAGGCGGTGGTCGCGGCCCTGTCGAACAATCGCGTTCCGCTCGATATCAAGCTTGTGCAGCTGGTGAAGCTCTTCAAGAACGGCGAGCCGTTCAAGATGTCGAAGCGGGCGGGCACCTTCGTGACCCTGCGCGATGTGGTCGAGCAGGCGGGGGCCGATGCCACCCGTTTCCACATGCTCACCCGCAAGAACGACGCGCCATTGGATTTCGATTTCGACAAGGTGGTCGAGCAGTCGAAGGACAATCCGGTTTTCTATGTCCAGTATGCGCACGCCCGCGTCTCTTCGGTCCTGCGCAAGGCGCGCGAGGCGGGGATCGCGGTGGATGATGCCACGCTGGCGGGCGCTGACCTGTCGATCCTGAACCATACGGCCGAGATCGGTGTGGCCAAGAAGATCGCCGAATGGCCGCGCCTGATCGAGATCGCCGCCAAGGGGCACGAGCCGCACCGCGTGGCTTTCTACCTCTACGAGCTGGCCTCCGACCTTCACGCCCTGTGGAACCGTGGCAATGAGGATACCTCGCTGCGCTTCTTGCAAGAGGGCGATGCAGCCACATCTCAGGCAAAAATTGCCCTGATCCGTGCCGTTTCGGTTGTTATTGCCTCCGGCTTGGGTATTCTTGGGGTCACTCCGGCCGAAGAGATGCGCTAAAGCGCGCCGCTGCCGGGGGTTTGAGCAAGAAACCCAGTCGGGGCTAACCCGGCGGCACAGAGGCGAAGATGGCGGTATTCACAACGGACGACGAGCGTCTGCGCGAGCCTGTATCCGCAGGGAAGATGATCAATGCAGCGGGGGCGGTTGTCTCTTTGGCGCTGATCGCCGGAATCGGGGTCTGGGGCTACAAGCTCGTCATGCGGGATGTAACGGGCATTCCCGTGGTCAAGGCTCTGGAAGGGCCGATGCGGGTGACGCCTGACAATCCCGGCGGTGAGATCGCGCCAAATGCGGGCCTTGCGGTCAATGCCGTTGCCGCCGAAGGCGAGGCGGCCCCGCCCGAAGATTTGCTGGTTCTTGCGCCGCGCGTTGTTCAGCTGACGGACGAAGATCTTGCGGTTCAGCCAACCGCCGAGGCAGGCGAGGTCGTGGCGATGGATGCGCCCGACGATGCAATTACTGTGCTTGTCGAGGGACCTGCCGAACTGGCCGCGCCCGAGGTGGCTGCTGACGCCGCCGCGCCTGCCGCCGCGCCGCTTCCGGATGGACCGCTTACCGCCGAGCAGATCCTCGCTCTGGCCGACCAGATCGCCGCCAACCTGACGCCCCTTGAGCCGCTAGCTGATGGCGAAACGGCACCAGTTGCCATGTCGATCAACGATGTTCCGCTGGATGTCATCGCCGATATCATTCCCTCATCGGAACCGGGTGTGGCCGTTTCGCTGCGCCCCGTTGCGCGGCCTGAAACCCTTGTGACCGCAACCGAGGCGGCAGCGCAGGATGGCAGTGCCACAACCGTTCCGATCGGCACGCCCTTGGTGCAGCTTGGTGCCTTCGACAACGCCGAAATCGCGCGATCGGAATGGACGAGGCTCACGGGCCGGTTCGCCGATTTCATGGCCGGAAAAACTATGGTCATTCAGGAAGCGAGCCTCGGTGGCCGCACGTTCTATCGCCTGCGGGCGATGGGGTTTGCCGATCTGTCCGATGCCCGCCGTCTTTGCACCACGCTCATCGCCGAAGGCGCGGACTGTGTGCCGCTTCTGAACAAGTAGCGATCCACGCCCCTCGCGGGCGTTGACATTGCCTGCTGGCCAGCGAAACTAGGCCGCTCACGCGCGAGAGGCCCATGGCTGAGGAATTTCAGGAAGATCTGCTGTCGGTGTCCGACCGCCTCGCCGCCGAGGCGCTGATCGTTGATGTCGGCGCTTTCGAGGGGCCGCTCGATCTGTTGCTGACACTGTCGCGCACGCAGAAGGTCGATCTGCGGCAGATCTCGATCCTGGCACTTGCGCGGCAATATCTGAGCTTCGTGGAAAAGGCCAAGCAGCTGCGGCTTGAGCTGGCGGCCGATTACCTCGTGATGGCGGCGTGGCTGGCCTTTCTCAAATCACGCCTCCTCTTGCCGCCCGACCCGCTGGCCGAGGGGCCATCGGGCGAGGAACTTGCCGCGCATCTGGCGTTCCAGCTTGAGCGGCTTCAGGCGATGCGCGAGGTGGCGGCCAAGCTCATGGCGCGCGATCAGCTGGGCCGCGATTTCTTTGCCCGTGGCATCACCGAGGATGTGACCCGCGTGCGCCGTGTCACCTATACCGCGACGCTTCTTGATCTGATGCAGGGCTATGCCCGCATCCGCACCCGCGACGATTTTCGCCCCTATGTCATGGATCGCGACGCGGTCATGACCATGGAGCAGGCGCTCGACCGGATGCGCGGCCTCATCGGCTATGCCGGCGAATGGACCGACATTTCCTCCTATATGCCCGAGGGCTGGACCGCCGATCCCGGCCGCCGCCGCTCGGCCACCGCCGCGACCTTTGCCGCCTCGCTCGAACTGGCGAAGGAAGGGCATATTGATATCCGCCAGAGCGAGTCTTTCGCTCCGATCCAAATTCGCAAACGGACCTGACTTGATGGCAGACAAAGACGAGAAAAGCTTATTCGAAGCGCCGCCCATGGGCGAGCAGGAGCGGATGGTCGAAGCCATCCTCTTTGCCACCGCCGAGCCGGTGACGGTGCGCGATCTCGAGACACGGATGCCGCACGGAAGCGATCCGGCCGAGGCCATCGCACATCTGCGCAAGCGCTACGAGGGCAGGGGGATCAATGTGGTGAAGGTGGGCGATGCCTGGGCGATCCGCACAGCGCCCGACCTGGGGTTCCTGATGCAGAAGGAAACGGTCGAGGTCCGCAA
>JAHEBR010000262.1 GCA_024642185.1 Marivivens sp.
AGCCGGTTCACCGCCGCATCCTTTATGCGATGCGCGAACTCAAGCTCTCGCCCACCGGCGGCTTCCGCAAATCGGCCAAGATCTCGGGCGATGTGATGGGCAACTATCACCCGCACGGCGACGCCGCGATCTATGACGCGATGGCCCGCCTCGCGCAGGATTTCAACGTCCGCTATCCGCTCGTGGATGGTCAGGGCAATTTCGGCAATATCGACGGCGATAACCCCGCCGCCAGCCGCTATACCGAGGCGCGGATGACCGCCGCCGCCGAGGCCCTGATGGAGGGCCTTGCCGAAAACGCCGTCGATTTCCGCCCCAACTATGACGGCACGCTGGAAGAGCCGGTGGTCCTGCCCGCGGCCTTCCCCAATCTTCTGGCCAATGGCTCGTCGGGCATCGCTGTGGGCATGGCGACGAATATCCCGCCGCATAACCTGCACGAGCTGATCGACGCCTGCCTGCATCTCATCAAGGCGCCCAACGCCCGCGACGAGACCCTTCTCGAATACGTCCCCGGCCCCGATTTTCCAACCGGCGGCGTCATCGTCGAGCCGCGCGAGAATATCGCCGAAGCCTATCGGACAGGCCGCGGCGCGTTCCGTCTGCGCGCGCGCTGGGAGATCGAGGATCTCGGCCGCGGCCAATGGCAGATCGTCGTTACCGAGATCCCCTATCAGGTCCAGAAATCGAGGCTGATCGAAAAGCTGGCCGAGGTTATCCAGACCAAGAAGGTGCCGCTTCTGGCCGACGTGCGCGACGAAAGCGCCGATGACGTGCGGATCGTGCTTGAGCCGCGGGCGCGCACGGTCGAGCCCGATATGCTCATGGGGATGCTGTTCCGCAATTCCGATCTTGAGATTCGCTTCAGCCTTAACATGAACGTGCTGATCGACGGGCTGACGCCCAAGGTCTGTTCGATGAAAGAGGTGCTGCGCGCCTTCCTCGATCATCGCCGCGACGTGCTTCAGCGGCGCAGCCAGCACCGGATGGAAAAGATCGACCACAGGCTCGAGGTGCTCGAAGGCCTGATCGTCGCCTTCCTCAACCTCGACCGCGTGATCGACATCATCCGCTATGACGATGATCCCAAAGCCGCCCTCATGGCCGAGGATTGGTCGGTCAAACGCGCCCGCGCCACGAACGAGCGCGACTATGTCTCGCCGCTGCCCGCATCGGGCGAGGGCGAGCTTTCTGAGGTTCAGGCCGAGGCGATCCTCAATATACGCCTGCGCAGTCTGCGCCGCCTTGAAGAGATCGAGCTTGTCCGCGAGCGCGACGCGCTGATGGAAGAGCGCGCCGCGCTCGACGATCTGTTGGCCAGCGAAAGCCTTCAGTGGGCCAAGATTTCCGACCAACTGCGCGAAACCCGCAAGCAGTTTGGCAAAGACAGCCCCGGCGGCGCGCGGCGCACCACCTTTGCCGAAGGCACCGTAATCGAAGAGGTGCCCTTCGAGGCGATGATCGAGCGCGAGCCGATCACTGTGATCTGCTCCAAGATGGGCTGGATCCGGGCGATGAAGGGCCACCAGCCGCTCGATGCCGAGGTCAAGTTCAAGGACGGCGACGAAGGCCGCTTTCTGTTCCACGCCGAGACGACCGACAAGCTGATCGTCGCGGGCCAAAACGGCCGCTTCTATACCGTAGGCGCCTCGGGCCTTCCCGGCGGGCGCGGCATGGGCGAACCGCTGCGCCTGATGATCGATCTGCCGAACGACAGCGATATCGTCGATATCCTGATCCACAAGCCGGGTGCCAAGCTCTTGGTGGCCTCGACCGAAGGCGACGGCTTTGTCGTCCCCGAGGACGAGGTGATCGCCCAGACCCGCGCCGGCAAGGTGGTTCTCAACGTCAAGGACGGCGTCCAGACCCGCGTTGTCCGCCGCATTGCGGGCGATTACGTCGCCGTGGTGGGCGAGAACCGCAAGGTTTTGGTCTTCCCGCTGGATGAGCTGCCCGAGATGAACCGCGGCAAGGGCGTGCGTCTTCAGAAATACAAGGACGGCGGCCTGTCGGATGCGACGACCTTCACCTTCGCCGAGGGTCTGAGCTGGCTCGACCCCGCGGGCCGCACCCGCACCGAGACCGATCTGGCGGAATGGGAGGGCAAGCGCGCCGGCACCGGCCGCATGGCCCCGCGCGGATTTCCGCGCGACAACCGCTTCACCTCCTGACGCGGCCCTTGTGCGGCGGGGGCGATGCCCCTAGCCTTGGCCAGCCAATTGGGGGAAGCCATGCACAGAACCATCATTCGCGGCCTTGCCGCGCTGTCGTTTGTCGGCCTCGCCGCCTGCGCCTCGATCACCGATGAATTGAGCGCCACGCCCGACCCGATCGGCGAATTCCGCCATGGTTATAACATCGTCGTCGCCGTCGATCCGCAGAAGGGGCCGTTTTCCCGCGAAGCATCGAGCGAGGAATGGGTGGCGGTGATGAAGCAGGCGGTGGGCGACAGGCTTGGCCGTTACGAGGGCGGCGCCTACTTTCACACGGCCGTCGCGGTTCAGGGCTATGTCCTTGCCCAGCCGGGCATCCCGCTCGTGGCCTCGCCCAAGTCGGTCCTGATCTTCAACGTGACCTTCTATGAGGACGCAACCCAGACGAAGCTCAACGAAGAGCCGATCCAGCTCACTGTTTTTGAACCCGGCGGCGCCAGCACGCTCTTTGGCTCGGGCTATACCAAGTCGCGCGAAGAGCAGATGCAGGGCCTCGCCTATAACGCCGCCAAGGCCATCGAGCGCCTGATGCGCGAGAATGGCGATTGGTTTGGCGGCCAGCGCGAGCTTCTCGATGAGGATCCCACGATCCTGTCTGGCGCGCAGCTTTCCGATCTGGTCGGTCAGGAAGAGCCGGCGCAATAATCCGCCCGGGGCAACTGCCGCTTGATTTCCGAGCCATTTGCCAATACATCGCCCGCGATGTTGAAACGGGCCGTTTGCGGCCCCCCTAACGATGAGGCGCCCGGCAGATGGCTAAGGCAAAGTTTGAACGTAACAAACCGCACGTTAACATTGGCACGATTGGTCACGTTGACCACGGCAAGACGACGCTGACTGCGGCGATCACGAAGTATTTTGGCGAATTCCGCG
>JAHEBR010000050.1 GCA_024642185.1 Marivivens sp.
GTGATCGGTGACGAGATCCTCTCGGGCCGGACGCTTGATACCAACACCCAGCATCTCGCCAGCCGCCTGACGCAGATGGGGATACGGATGGCCGAGGTGCGGGTCGTGCCGGATGTGCACAAGGTGATCGTGGGTGCGGTCAATACGCTGCGGGCGGCCTATGACCATGTGTTCACCTCGGGCGGCATCGGCCCGACCCACGACGATATCACCGCCGATTGTATCGCCGCGGCCTTTGGCGTGAAAATCGGCATCCGCGACGATGCGCGGGCGATCCTTCAGGCGCATTACGATCGCTCGGGCCTTGAGTTTAACGCTGCCCGCCAGCGCATGGCCCGCATCCCCGATGGCGCGATCCTGATCGACAACCCGATCAGCGCGGCACCCGGTTTCACCATCGGCAATGTCCATGTGATGGCGGGGGTGCCGGATGTGTTCCACGCCATGGTCGCGGGCGTCTTGCCGACGATCACGGGCGGCGCGCCGCTTCTGTCGCAGACGCTGCGGGTGATGCGGGGCGAGGGCGAGGTCGCGGCCGAACTCGGGGCAATTGCCGCCGATTTCCCCGAGCTGTCGATCGGTTCCTATCCGTTCCAGCACAATGGCGCCTATGGCACCAACATCGTCGTGCGCGGCACCGATGGCGGCATGATCGACCGCGCCATGATCCGCGTGGCGGCGCTGGCGGGGAAATGACAGCGCCGACGGTTGAAAGCCTCTACGCCCTGACCGAGGCGACATGGCCTCCGGCGGCCAAGGTCCGCGTTGGCCCGTGGGATATCCGCGAGGGGCGTGGCGCGGGAAGCCGTGTGAGCGCCGCGACACCTGCCGAACCGGCCACCTTGGCGGACCTGCCTTTGGCCGAACAGGAGATGCGCGATCTCGGCCAGACGCCGCTTTTCATGATCCGCAAGGGCGAGGGCTGGCTCGACGCGATGCTAGCCGAACAGGGCTATGCGGTCAAAGACCCGGTCCACCTTCGCCTCGCACCGGTCGGGGCGCTGACGGTGCTGCCGCTGGAACGCGCCAAGACCTTCCGGGTCTGGCCGCCTTTGGAGACGCAGAAGGAGATTTGGCTGGAAGGCGGCATTGGCCCGACGCGGCTGGCGGTGATGGACCGTGCAGAGGGGCCGAAAACGACAATCCTTGGCCGTGATGGCAATTCTCCGGCAGGTACCGTCTTTGTCGCGATGCAAAACGGCGTCGCGATGCTGCACGCGATGGAGGTCTCCGTCGCCTTCCGCCGCCGCGGCCTTGCCCGCAAGATGATCGCCGCCGTCGGCCACTGGGCCGCCGATCACGGTGCAAGCCATGTCGCCCTTCTCGTGACCAAGGCCAATGGGGGCGCCAATGCGCTCTATGCTTCCATGGGGTTTGCGGTTGTGGGAGAGTATCACTATCGCATCAAGACAGAGTAATCCCGCATGACAGACCGCCCCACCGCCCTTGACCTGCCCATGGTCGATCCGCTGCCCGAAGCCACGCAGAAGTATTTTGACGTCTGTCAGGAAAAGCTGGGCCTCGTGCCCAATGTCCTGCGCGCCTATGCCTTCGATATCGACAAGCTCAACGCGTTCACCGCGCTCTACAACGATCTGATGCTGGCGCCTTCGGGGATCACCAAGCTTGAACGCGAGATGATTGCCGTTTGCGTCTCGTCGATCAACAAATGCTATTACTGCCTCGTCTCGCATGGCGCCGCGGTGCGCCAGTATTCGGGCGATCCCGAGCTTGGCGAGATGATGGTGATGAACTGGCGGATGGCCGCGCTCGATGAGCGGCAGACCGCGATGCTCGAATTCGTCGAGCGGATCACCACGGCCAGCGCCTCGATCACCGAAGGACACCGGCAGGCGCTGCGCGATGTGGGTTTCACCGACCGCGATATCTGGGACATTGCCTCGGTCGCCGGTTTCTTCAATATGACCAACCGCGTGGCCTCGGCCAGCGGGATGCGCCCCAACACTGAGTATCACAGCCAGAGCCGATGACCCTCCGCGCGCTTGCCTTTCTTATTACGATCCTGCCTGGCGTTGCCGGAGCGATTTCGCTCGATCTGCCGGCAAGCGCGGCGATGCAGACCGAAGAAATCAAACCCGCCGACAGCTTCCCCCTTCCCGTTGGCGCATGGGCTGAGGGGACCATCCCGACACAGACCGTAGAAGGCGATCTCTCGATCCGCACATGGCGCATCGACTCGCCCGGCCTGACCACGCTCCAGATCCTCGCCCCTATCCGCCAGCAACTCGCCCGCGAGGGCTTTGAAACTCTGTTCGAATGCCGCGCGGATGCCTGCGGGGGGTTCGATTTCCGATTTGGGACCGAGGTCGTCCCTGCCCCTGCCATGTTCGTCGATCTGGCTGATTATCGCTTCTTATCGGCGCGCCATAAGTCGGCCTCCGGTCCGGAATACATCGCCCTGATGATCAGCCGCAGCGCCCGTGCCGGCTTCCTTCAGGTCGTGCAGATCGGCCAATCGCCCGCAGCCGCGCGACCTGCCGAGTTGCCACCGGCGACCGAAGCCGCCGCCGCCGCCCCTGCGTCAAAACCGGGCTTCATCGCCAGCCTTGCCACCGAAGGGCGTGCCGTTTTGTCGGACCTCACATTCGCATCGGGTTCAGCTGATCTTGATGATGCGGCGTTTCCATCGCTCAAGGAGCTTGCTTCAAAGCTCGCAGCCAACCCCGGCTGGAAGATCGCCCTCGTCGGCCATACCGACACGCTTGGATCAGCCGAGGCGAATATGGCCCTGTCGCAGCGCCGTGCGGAGGCGGTCAGAGACCGTTTGGTCAACGGCTTTGGGGTGGAGGCGGCCAGAATTGAGGCAGCTGGCGTTGGTTTTCTCGCCCCGATTGCAACAAACCTGACCCCTGAGGGCCGCGCATTAAACCGACGCGTTGAAGTTGTGCTCATTGCCACCGAATAGAAATGCCGCCCCGAAGGGCGGCATCGTGAATTCGGATCTAGTCGCGACCTACCAGTTTTCCGGGCCCTTATCGGCGAAGGAATGGACAAGAAAATCGATGAAAGCGCGAACTTTTGGCTGGGTAAACCGGCCCGGCGGATAAACCGCATAGATGCCTTGGGTCTCCACCGGAAGATCGGGAATCGCCTCCTGGACAAGACCCTTGGCCATCGCATCCGCATAGAGGAACGAGGGCAGATAGGCGATGCCGAGGCCCGAGATACAGGCGTTGAGCAACGACTGGCCGTCGTTGACGGTGAGCCAGCCGGCGGTACGCACCTGACGCTTCTCGCCCGAGGGAGCCGTGATCTTCCAAACCGCAGCATTGGCTTGATTGGAATAATGCAGGAGCTTGTGCTCGTTGAGATCGTCGATTTTTTCCGGGCGGCCGTAATGTTGGAAGTAGGACGGCGAGGCGATCATCTTCTTGGTCGTATCGGTCAGCTTGCGCGCCCGCAGCGTGCTATCTTCCAGCTCACCAATCCGGATCGCCATGTCAAAGCCTTCGGAGATCAACTCGACGTAGCGGTTGTTAAGAACCATGTTCACCGTGATCTCGGGGAATTCCTGAAGAAACTGGCCGAGGACGGGCGAGAGGTGGTTCACGCCAAAATCCGTGGCCACGGAGATCCGCAGAAGGCCCGAAGGCGCGGACTGCATCGACGTCACAAGCGCGTCGGCTTCGCCCGCGTCATTCAACACACGGCGGGCGCGGTCGTAGTAGGCGAGCCCGATTTCGGTGGGGCTGACACGGCGGGTTGTTCGGTTGAGAAGGCGGGCGCCAAGGCGGGCCTCCAAGGACGAGACATGCTTGGACACCGCCGATTTGGAGATGCCCATTTTCTTGGCCGCGTCGGTAAAGCCACCCTGATCCACCACGGTGGCGAAGGCTTCCATTTCAGTGAGGCGATCCATGCCGATTCCTCTGCAAGAGTGCGTTTCTTGTCAGAGTTTGTGACGGCGAAATCGGGCAGGACTGCGGCCCTAGCCTGACAATATCGGGGATTTGCCAAGACTGAACATGGCACGGCAACAGTTGGCCCCGGTCAGATCGCCGGTCGTGCGCCCCCGGATCGGAACCAGCCACCGGCCGCTTCTTCATAGGCAAGACCGGCGCGGAAGACGTCGGCATCCGAATAGGTCCGTCCGACGATCTGCAGGCCGGTGGGGACCCCGTTGCTGGCCCTCCCCGAGGGGACCGACAAGACCGGGCAGCGGCTCAGCATGTTGAAGGGCGTGGTCATCACCCAGCCGAGGAAGGGGTTCACCTCGCGCCCGTTGATCCGCACCTTGCCACGGGACTGATCAAAATCCGCGGGCACCGCGGGCAGGGCCGTGGTGGGGCAGACGAGCACGTCATAGCGTTCGAGAAGCGGGCCGAGGGTCGCATACATCTGGCCCGCCACATTGAGGCTATGGACAAAGGCCTCGGCGGTCGAACCGCGGCTGCGCTCGGCGAAATCGCGGGCATAGCTCGTCATGTCATCGGCGCTTTCGGCCAGAACCTCGCCGATCACCGCGCCGAAGATATGCTCGAGATAGTCGGTGGCGGCGTCGAGCGCGTCCTTCGGCCAGCGAAGATCGACCTCATGAACGGTCGCCCCAAGGCTGCGGAACACCTCGAGCGCCTCGCGCGTGTTGCGCTGCACCTCCTGGTCAACCTCGAAAAGGCCGAGATCCATCGAGAAGGCGATCTTCCAGTCGCGGATCGGCTTCATCTCGGTCGGCAGGCGCAGGGCCGGGCGCAGCGAGGCGATGTCTTTGGGGTGCGGGCCGGCCAGCACGTTTTGCAGCAGGATCGCGTCGCGCACGTCGCGGGCCATCGGGCCGTTGTGGCAATAGAAATCAAGGTTGAAGGGCGGCTCTTCGGGGACCCGGCCATAGGGCGGCTTGAAGCCCACGGTTCCGGTGAGCGAGGCGGGAATGCGGATGGAGCCGCCGATATCGGAGCCGGTGGCGAGCGTCGTCGATCCTGCGGCGAGCACGGCACCCGAGCCGCCCGACGATCCTCCGGGCGTGAAATCGGTGTTCCAGGGATTGCGGGTCACGCCCCAAAGCCGCGACCAGCAAAACCCGGCGCAGGAGAACTCGGGCGTCGCGGTGCGTATATGGACGATCCCGCCTGCGCGCAGGATGCGCTCGTTCACCGGCGAGGTATGGTCGGCCACGAAATCCTTGAGGATGAGCGAACCGTTCGAGGTCGGCTTGCCCTTGATATAGCTCTCGTCCTTGATGGCGACGGCGAGCCCCTCGAGGGGCCGGACGCGGGCGCCGCGAGCATAGGCCGCCTCGGCCTTGCGGGCCTGATCCATCGCCTCGTCGAAATACCGGAAGGTGACGGCGTTGATCCTCGGCTCGGTCGCCTCGGCCCGCTTGATCAGGGCCTGCATGAGCTCGACCGGCGACAGGCTCTTGTCGCGGAAACGCCGCAGCGCCTCGTGCGCTGTCATATAGCACAGATCCTGATCGCTCATCGCCGCTCTCCCTTGGCCGGTTTGCCCAAGCCTAGCGCAGCCGGTGAGAACCGATCAATCGGCCAGTTTTCAAAGCGCGGCGGCCACCCTCGTGCCCTGATCAATGGCCCGTTTGGCGTCAAGCTCGGCCGCTACATCCGCGCCACCGATGATGATCGGCTCGGCCCCTTCGGCGATCAGCGCATCGGCGAGGCTGCGCTCCGAGAGCTGGCCCGCGCAAAGGACAACGGTATCGGCCTCGATCAGCGACGGGTTCTCCCGCGCCTCGCCAAAGCTGACGTGCAGGCCAGCGGAGTCGATCCGCTCATAATTCACCCCGCCGATCATCTTGACGCCCTTCATCTGGAGCGTCGCGCGATGGATCCAGCCGGTGGTCTTGCCCAAACGGCGGCCGGGCTTTTCGGCTTTGCGCTGAAGGAGCGTCACCTGCCGCACCGGCGCCTCGGGCTGCGGGCCTTCGGGGCGGATGCCACCGCGCGCCTCGGCCGGATCAGCCACGCCCCATTCCTCGAGCCATTCGGCAAGGTTCTCGGTCGGGCTCTCGCCGGTGACGAGGAATTCGGCCACGTCAAAGCCGATCCCGCCCGCGCCCACCACGGCGACGCGCTTGCCAACCGGCGCATTGCCGCGCAGGACATCGACATAGGACAGGACGTTCGGCCCCTCCTGCCCCGGAATGGACGGATCACGGGGGATCACGCCGGTGGCGATGATCACCCTGTCAAAACCCTTGAGCATTTCGGCATTGGCTTCGGTGCCGAGCTTCTGCTCAACGTCCGAGGTCGCAAGCGAGGCCGCGAAATAGGCGACGAGGCCGTCGAATTCTTCCTTGCCAGGGATCTTGCGGGCCATGTTGAGTTGGCCGCCGACTTCGGAGGCACGATCAAACAGCGTCACCTTGTGGCCGCGCTCGGAGGCGGTCAACGCTGCGGCTACGCCTGCGGGGCCTGCACCAACGACTGCAACGCGCTGGGGATTGTCTGTCTTGGAGACAACAAGCTCGGTCTCAAAACAAGCACGCGGGTTGACGAGGCAGGAGCTGATCTTGCCTTGGAAGGTATGGTCGAGACAGGCCTGATTGCAGGCGATGCAAGGGGCGATGAGATCGGCCTTGCCTGCTTCGGCCTTGGCCACGAAATCCGCGTCGGCAAGGAAGGGCCGCGCCATGCTGACCATATCGGCGCAGCCGTCGGAGAGGACCTCTTCCGCCGTCTGCGGGTTGTTGATCCGGTTCGAGGTGATGACCGGGATCGACACCTCGCCCATCAGCTTCTTCGTCACCCACGAAAACGCCCGGCGCGGCACGCTTGTGGCAATCGTCGGTATGCGGGCCTCGTGCCAGCCGATGCCGGTGTTGATGATCGTCGCCCCGGCCTTTTCGACGGCCTTGGCCAGCGTCACCACCTCATCCCATGTCGAGCCGTTCGGCAGGAGGTCGATCATCGACAGGCGATAGATGAGGATGAACTCGGGCCCCACCGCCGCGCGCACGCGGGCCACAACCTCGACCGGCAGGCGCATCCGGTTCTCATAAGAGCCGCCCCAGCGGTCGGTGCGCTTGTTGGTGTGGGTGACGAGGAACTGGTTGAGGAAATAGCCCTCGGAGCCCATCACCTCGACCCCGTCATAGCCCGCCTCGCGGGCGCGGGTGGCGGAGGTGACGATATCGGCGATCTGCTTCTCGATCCCCGCCTCATCAAGCTCTTTCGGCGGGAAGGGCGAGATGGGGGATTTGATCGCCGAGGCCGAAACACACTCGGGCCCATAGGCATAGCGGCCGGCGTGAAGGATCTGCATGCAAATCTTGCCACCGGCATCGTGGACGCGATCCGTCACGATCCGGTGATTGGCGATGTCGGCCTCGGAGAAAAGACCGGCCGCGCCCGGAAAGACACCCCCCTCGCGATTAGGCGCCATGCCGCCCGTGACCATCAACCCAACGCCCCCCCGCGCCCGCGCGGCGTAGAACTCGGCGACGCGGTTCCAATCCTTGGTTTCCTCAAGGTTGGTGTGCATCGAGCCCATCAGCACGCGGTTCTTCAGCGTGGTGAAACCAAGATCGAGCGGAGCCAGAAGGAGGGGATAGGCGGTCATGGGTTTCTCCGGTGAGTCGGCCCGAGTGTGCCGAAACCCGCGCCGCAGGTCACGCCAAACGCAGCGTCAACGCCGCGCCAACTCACGTCGTTTCGGCGCAGTGGCGGCGAAACGCACGTTTGAGCATATCAAGTTCGGCCCTGAGGAGGCTGATCTCGGCGCGCAGGTCGTGATCAAGCACGTCCCCCGCCAAAAGCGAAAAGGTTGCGACTATGGCGTCGGTCGCAGCCTCGGAGATAACAAAAGTCTGGACCCCGTCCGAGATTACTTCGGGGGGAATGGGAAACCGCAAAAGCCAGACACCCGGCCCATCGCCAGCGCGCATGGAAAGACCCTCGATAGGCTTGTCGTGATGATGCACCTTCAGGCTCGGCGCCGGCATATCCTGCCGAGGCGCCTTCAAAACAGCCTCCCAGACCCCTTCGATCAGGCGGGTTTCTGTCAGGGTCATCTGAGACATCTCGGTTCCTCGAATTAAAGGCCAGCGCGCGGGTGGCGGCAAAAGGTGAGATCATGGATCGTCACCTGACTCATCTCCGGATTATCGAAGATCAGATCGAGCCACATTCCTTCAACACGCTTTTCGTTCAGCTTGGAAAAGGCCAGATCGAATTCGACCATTGCCTCTCCATTGCCGAGATCAAGTTCGCGGACGAATTGTTCGGTATTCGGGCCATGGCGAACATTGAGGCGCGCAAAAATTTCGAGTGGTCGTTCACATTCGATCCGCGCATCCACCCGAAGCAGATGCTGTTTGTGAAGTCCTTGCGCGCCCGCGGTCGGGAGCTCGATTGCCAGAGACAGAAACGAGCCGTCAAAGCCGAAGACATCCATTCGCAAGCCATAGGGCGCGAGATCGCTTTCCCGTTGGTTGCGGATCTGCCTGAGCGTCAGTTCACTTTCCCGGCAGTCGTGAAAAACTGTGACCTCGTCGCCGAATTTGGCCTTGGTCTCAATGGCGGCGATCCCCGAAACGGGAAGCGGGCGGTTCCAGAGGTCTGGACGCCAGGCCCAGTCCGTGCCGCTGGGCTTGGGGAACGTAGCAGTGCCGATGCGGGGAAGGGCCAGTCGGTTGTCGGCGATGGCGAGCAGGCGATCGATTTGAATTCGAAGTTGGCGGGCCAGATTCCGCATTCGGCGCAATTCAGAAAGATCGGCCGCATCCGCCTGCTTGGCCCAAGCGGTCCAGCGCGACAGCGTAAGCCGCTGCAAGAGCTTGCCGTTCAAGCCAATCCGCTCCGCTTTCATGCCTCTACCCTCGTAGACCCTGCCTTTGCGAACCAATCCGGCTCGGGAGGCTATTCTGTGCCCGCTTTAGAAACAGTTACCCAGTTTCGGCTGTCGCAACAACACTATTGGCTTGGATCATAGCATCGATCGCCGACCGCAGAAGGGCTTGCCCCTGCTCATAGCTCAGTGGTGCGCGATCATAGCCGCGAAGTCGGATCGTCACGAGGCGATCCTTGAGATCGAAAAAGGCGCGCCACTCGACCGGTTGAAACCCGTCAAATCCACCCTGCGGCGCCGAATTCAGATAGACCTCGACGACATGGCCCCAAACACCGGTCTTGCCAACAGAGATGCCCCGTGCAGGCCCGTCACCCGCCAGAAGCTGTTTGCCCTGATCGCTCTTCAAGAAGGCTCTAAGCTCACGCTCTTCACCCGTCACGATTGCGCTGTCGGCGTCTCCGACCTGAACGGTGATCAATCCATCATAACGTGGCGCTGTCCCGTCTCGCGCGACAAGCGCACAGCTGGCCTCGACCGCAAAGCCAGCGTCGGCCCGCGTCGCATTCCGATCGATACAGTAGCCGGCCGGTGTCGCAACCACGACCGCCCCGTCCAACATATCGATCCGGGTGACGGTCGAACCCGACGGGCCCGACAGGAAAGAAAACCCGCCGCCGGTGGGCTCGCACCCGGCCAGCGCCAGAACGGCGCCGGCCAAGGCAAGTCGGCGGCAGGTGCTCAAGTCAGAGATCCATATAGATATGGGTCTCGGCCTTGGCGCCGGGATGGGTCACAGCGCCATCGACGGTCGAGCCGACAAGCTGGGCGTATTTCCATAGGGCGCCGCTCGCGTAGTTGGTCGGGCGCGGGCCTTTCCACTGGGCCTTGCGGGCGGCCAGTTCGTCGTCCGACAGATCGACGCTGATCTCGCCGGTGATGGCGTTGATGGTGATCTTGTCGCCATCTTTCAGAAGCGCGATCGGGCCGCATTTGGCGGCCTCGGGGCCGACGTGGCCGACGCAGAAGCCACGGGTCGCACCCGAGAAGCGGCCATCGGTGATCAAGGCAACCTTCTTGCCCATGCCTTGGCCGGAAATCGCGGCGGTGGTGGCAAGCATCTCGCGCATGCCGGGGCCGCCCGAGGGGCCTTCGTTGCGGATGACGAGAACCTCGCCTTCCTTGTAGTTGCGGGCCTTCACAGCCTCGAAGGCATCCTCTTCGCATTCGAAGACGCGGGCGGTTCCGCTAAAGACCTGCTCGGCCTCGGACATACCGGCAACCTTCACGATCGCGCCTTCGGGGGCGAGATTGCCTTTCAGGCCGACAACGCCGCCGGTCTTGGTGATCGGGGCGGCGACGGGGTGGATCACGCGGCCATCGGCTTCGGCAGTGATAAGATCAAGCTCTTCGCCCAAGGTGCGGCCCGAAGCGGTCATGCAGTCTTCGTGCAAAAGGCCCGCCTTGCGCAGCTCTTTCATCACGACCGGCACGCCGCCCGCCTCATAAAGGTCCTTGGCGACAAACTGGCCGCCCGGCTTGAGATCGACGAAATAGGGCGTCTCGCGGAAGATGTCGCAGACGTCGAAGAGGTTGAAATCGATCCCCGCCTCATGGGCGATGGCCGGAAGGTGCAGGCCAGCGTTGGTCGAACCACCGGTGCAGGCGACAACGCGCGCGGCGTTCTCAAGGCTCTTGCGGGTCACGACATCGCGGGCGCGGATGTTTTTCTCAAGAAGGTTCATCACCGCCTCGCCCGAGGCGATGGCATACTGGTCGCGGCTTTCGTAGGGGGCCGGAGCGCCCGAGGAATTCAGAAGCGCAAGGCCGATAGCCTCGGACACGCAAGCCATGGTGTTGGCGGTGAACTGGCCGCCGCAGGCGCCCGCCGAGGGGCAGGCCACGCGCTCGAGCACGGCAAGCTCGGCATCCGAGAAGTTGCCCGCCTGATGCTTGCCCACGGCTTCGAACACGTCCTGAACGGTCACGTCCTTGCCATTCAAGCGGCCCGGAAGGATCGAACCGCCGTAGATGAAGACCGACGGCACGTTGAGGCGGACCATCGCCATCATCATGCCCGGCAGCGACTTGTCACAACCGGCGAGACCCACGAGCGCGTCGTAGCAGTGGCCGCGCATGGTCAGTTCGACCGAGTCGGCAATCGCTTCACGGCTGGCGAGCGAAGAACGCATCCCCTCGTGGCCCATGGCGATGCCATCGGTCACGGTGATGGTGGTAAACTCGCGCGGGGTGCCGGAGGCGGCCTTGACGCCAAGTTTCACCGCCTGCGCCTGACGGTTCAGCGCGATGTTGCAGGGCGCCGCTTCGTTCCAGCAGGTGCCGACACCGATAAGCGGCTGGTGAATATCGTCCTCATCCAGACCCATCGCATAGTAATAGGACCGGTGCGGCGCGCGGGCGGGGCCCTCGGTCACATGGCGGCTGGGGAGCTTGGATTTATCGAAACGGCGGTTCATGGGTGTGGTCCTTGTCGGAAAACTATCGGGTCAGGTCTAAAAGACCGGATGCGCGCAGACAAGGCAGATTAGCCTCGATTGCCTCTGGCAAGGCTGCGGCCTAGGGTCCCGTCATGCGATTTCTCTTTGCTCCCGCCGACTATGACGCCCACCCGGCCTTCGCCGCGCTGGCCGGAACCGAGACCGGCCTTGGCAAGACATTCTTGGGAATCATCGCCGTCATCTTCGGCTTTGCCCTGACACCGCTTGTCTTGTCGGCCTTCGTTCCGCCCTCGTG
>JAHEBR010000051.1 GCA_024642185.1 Marivivens sp.
TTGACCATACATACATATACCGATCCATATTGGTCGACAGGGCAGTCTTTGGGCAATATTCGACTTGTGATCGGGGCCTACGACGAGGGCTCTGGAGCCACTGTCGCTTGGGGGGGGCCGGCGATAGATTTGGTCTACTCCGCTGGCCAGTTGGTGTATGACGGCGTCTTCGCCCACTTCTTGAACATCGAAGACAACGGGATCGATTTTGTCTTGAGCTGGACAGGTTTGAAAGGAGGCGAAGCGGTTTCCGTAATCCTTACAGCCGTTCCGCTGCCGGCAGGTGGCTTGCTACTTCTCACTGCGCTTGGTGGCCTTGGGTTTGCTCGCCGCCGCCGCTCGGCAGAACCGGCGATTGCCTGATCTTATAGCATAGCAAGAGTTTGGAAGGGGCCCTCGGGCCCCTTTTCTATTTCTCAATGGACGTACCGACAACTTGCCTCAACATCCAAACCATCCGGCACAGTCGCAATCGCACGAGTACTGCTGCGCCTCGGTATCGTTCGCCAAAGGAGGCAAGTTCCCTGCTTAGAAGCAGTTTGGGCAGATGTGCAATTATGCTAACGGGCATCAGCAGTGCCTTGACCGCCCAGCGAGCCTTTGCTGACGAAGACCCGCCCCCCAGAGCATAGCCTTCTCGCGTCATACGCCGCCATTTTTCTCGAAGGGCCGGCCAATTCTGCCTTGATGGGTGACCGACCCTGAGATCGTCGGCATAAACGAGGCTGAACCCTTTGCCTACGGCGCGTTGAGTCCACTCGGTATCTTCGGACACCCCATTCTTGAAAGGGCCGACAGCCTCGAAGGTCGTACGCGTCGTCACAAGATTGCCAGCACCCGAGAACCCCTGCTTCTCGATGTACTTCTTGAAATTAAACGCGAAAACGGCCTCGAAGGCCTCGGCACCGCTTCGCGGCGGCGGTGTTTCGTCGAATACCGACACCCTTCCACCAACTAGGTCACCTCGTAATATCACCTCTCGAACCTTAGAAAGCCAATCAGGTTCAGGAACGCAGTCCGCGTCGATAAACGCAAGGATCTCGCCTTGGCTATGTTTGACGCCAAGGTTTCGTGCTGGAGCTGCCCCCTTTTCTGCCTCCATCAGGAACGTCATCGAAGGAAACTCGGCGATCACGTCATCAATGGGTGTCGGAGACGCATTGTCGACCACGATGATCTCGACATCCGTCGTGTCATTCCGGAGAAGCTCGCCCAGACAGAGCCTTAGTCGCACGGGATCATTGTAATGAGGAATGATGACCGAGATATCGGGGCTAGTAGTAGCCGTACTCATACCCATAGGCCCCATCGAAGTAGCGGCATTTATTGAGGACGATCCCCATCACATTGGTGATCTCGGCAACCTGCCGTTCGGCCACGTCGATCTTGTCTAGGCTGGTTTTCTCGGCCCCGGCGACGATCAGGGCACAGTCGACATACTTGAGAAAGCCAAAATTATCGTCTGTCGCCATCATCGGCGGCAGATCAAAGATCATGATATCCGGGGCAAACTCCTCTTCGATCGCGTCCAGAACCTCGGCGGTCTTCTTGCTTTGAAGGATTTCTGAAGAATGACGCACGGGCCCGTTATTCAGTCCGAAAGCAACACCTTCCCCATAGCGCAGCGCATGATCACGAAACTGCACCCGACCCTCAAGGATGTCGGCCATGTTGTGGCCCGGGGTCTGGCCAAGAGCTTTGGTCAGCCCGATGCGCCGCAAATCGAAATCGAAAACCAACGTTTTGATGTCGGGCTGACGAGCCAGGCAAAAAGCAAGGTTGCCTGTTGTCACCGATTTTCCGGTGTTGCTGTCGGGCGAGGTTATGGCGACCCGCTTCCACCCGTTGGTGGCAGCTTGGTGCAAAACCTTGGTTCGAAGCATATCGAAAGGCGCAGCTTCTGGCCCCCCTTCGACCGACACGATTCGGCTTTTCTGGAGTTTGGGGCGCGTGATCTTGATCGGAGCGAGCGCTTGCCACGCTTGGGTCGAGGCGGAGGCCTTGGTCGTTTTGGCGCGGGTCTTGGTTGCCGTGGTCTTTGCCACTGTCCCAGCCCCTTTCTCGCGCTGGGCGCGGGCCTTTTCGATTGCTTGCTGGAGCCGTTCCATATCGTGCTCTCCGTTCCTGTCTCTGCCTCGGGCGCTTTAGAAGCGAACGCCGATTTTGTTCATTGCCTTCTCGGCCAAAAGGTCGAGGGGAAGGTAAAAGGTGTGAACCGCCCATACAGCCGCCGGCACCCCGACGATGATCAATAGGGCGATCGTGATGCGTCGAGCGCGGCTCACAAATACCTGCCGCGGCGTCTGAACAAGCGGGATCGTGGCAATCGGCATAATGTTGAACCGCCGAACGAGATCCTCGGGCCGCCGAGCCGAACTCTTCATGAGCTCAAGAAGCAAGACCAGGCCAAGACCGGTGGCGATACTAAACGCAACGCCCCCGCCCGCGATCAGAAGCCGGTTCGGCTTGGTCGGTTCGGTTGGGACGGCAGGAGGTTCGATGACCGATATTTCCTGACCGCGGGAGCGGGTCTCAATAAGCTCACCCGTCCGAGCGGCCGCCAACCTGTCCTGTGCTTGTTTGTATTGCTGCTGGAGATTGGAGTACTGACGCTCGAGATCGTCCAGACGAATTGAGACCTCAGGCGTCTTTTCAATACTTGCGTTCAAAAGCTCGAGCTGCGTTTGCGCGGTTTTCTTCTGCTCTTGAAGGACAAAGATCTTGCTATCAATCTCAGACATTTGAATCTGGAGAGCAACAGGTAGCTGAGGCTCCGCGGACTCGGCGTCTGTCGGCGCGACGTCGGTTGTCAAAGAGGTGGCGGCAATTGCCTGCTCCAGCTGTTCGACCTGAACCCTAAGCAGCCGAACCTTGACGGAATTCTCAGAAAAGACAGAGAGCGCCTGCCTAAGTTCCGACTGAAGCTGGGCAAGCTGCTGCTCCTCCGGCGAGAGCTGAATTTGCTGCGTCGTTCCGGAGGCACCAGTCGCCTCATAAATCGCCAAAAGCCGCTCTTTCTGGTCTTTCAAGGCCGTCAAGTCGCGGTCAAAGGCGTTGATGTTTGCCTGAAGCTGCGATTGCTGGTTCATCCGAAACTCAAGAGTTTCGGGAAGGGAGCCGGTATTGGCGTTCTTGTAGGCAAGAATCCCTGCATTCAGCGTATCGATCTCGAGGCCCAGTTCCCTCGCCTGCTGCTCAAAAAAGTCGAGCGTTTCGCCAGCACGCCCTTGTCGGAACTCGGCGTCACTCTGTTGGATCAGAGTGAGATACTCACCCAAGACAGCTGCGGCGACACGGGCATCGGGGGCTTCGAATGTCACCCACATCAAAGTGGCCGCATCTCTGCTGGTGGTTGTTCTGACGCTCGTTCGAGCGAGCATCGCTTCGACAATCGCATCTGGGTTCATCTTGTCGAGATCAGGCAAGACATTCAGCCGACGTGCAATGTCGAGCATATTGGCGCGGGTCAGAAGGCGCTGTTTGACGATTTCGAGCTGCTCAAGAGCCGGAATACGAACCGTAGACGGGGCGAGATCGTCTGGAATCTGCGGCGACTCTACCACCAGCTGCATTTCGCTCACATAGGCTGGCGGCAGCGAAACCGCGACGATTACGGATGCTGCAGAAATCACCATCACGACCGGCAAGAAAATGTTCAGGCGGCGCAGGAAGATAATCAGATAGAATTTCAAGTCGTTCATTCCGCGGCCGAGCCTCTCACAAATTGGGTATCAAGAACCAAGGGGGACGCTTCGACAGAGAACGAGACCCCATCCTTCAAAACGTTCCTGATTGTCGAAACACTGACAGTCTTGTTTTCCCCGGCCCAGGCATAGAGCAGCGCAAACTCACATAGCTGATTCACAAGCCTGGGAACCCCGCCGCTGGCCTGATGGATAAGTTCGGCGGCCGGGCGCGAGATCTCTTTGCCGGTTCCGCCAGCCACCTGAAGCCGATGGCAGATGTATTCGGTGACGGCTTTTTTCTCGAGCGGTTGCAGATGAAAGCTTGCCGTTACGCGCTGCGCCAGCTGCTTCATCCGTGGGCTTTTGACCATGTCGCGCAACTCGGGCTGGCCAACCAGAACAAGCTGAACAAGCTCGTCTTTTCCTGAATTTATGTTGGTCAGCATCCGCAGCTCTTCGAGCCCCTCGATCGAAAGGTTCTGCGCTTCGTCAAAGATAAGAACGACCCGACGACCGGCAGCGTATTCGGCAACCAGCGTCTCTTGAAGAAGTTGAAACATACGCACGTAGCTCGACCCAGGCTCAACCGGGATCGACAGGGCGTTGAGAATCCACTGGATGAGCTCGCCGCGCCCGCCTTGTGCGTTGGAGATAAGGCCGATGGTAATGTTAGGCTCGATGTCCTTAAGGAAAGCCCGCAAGATTGTCGTCTTGCCAGAGCCGATCTCGCCCGTGATCAGCGTAATCGGCGTCCGGGCCATAAGCCCATATTCAAGGACGGCAAAGGCACGCTGATGCTGCTTCGACCAGAACAGGAACGAAGGGTCTGGCGTTAGGGTAAACGGCCTTTCCGTCAAGCCGAAATACTCGGTGTAAAGCTCTTCGCCCGGCATTGGGTATCCAGCTTGCTACGCATCTATAAGGGCCGTCGACCCAAAACACTTTACTACAATCTTGCTCTCGAAAGAGCGAGGTATCCATGCCCCATATGAGCAATTAATGGAACCTTCCACGACCTTAGTGGCGATTCGTGGGCGCCAGCGTGGAAAAAAAGGGCGGAACTCGCGGGATTGCAGCCGATTTGGAAACCAAACCCCTGTTTCCACAATCCCGTCACACTGTTTCCATTTTAGAATAACCGTTTGATTCTATGAGGTTAACAGATTATGGCCACAACAAGGCGCGAATTCGTCAAAAAATGGATCATTCAGCCTTTGCCCCAAGTGAGCGCAAAGAAGTAGTCTATGTGGTGACGGGATAATTTTGCGAAGCCCTTATTTTGTAGGTGAGATTTCGCGGTTCTTGGTTCGGTTGGTTAAGTTTCTTTTGGGATATCACGGCAGATGACAGCGCATTACAAAGATCTTCATGTTGCCGAACCTGTGAATGTGGCGATTCTTGGGCAGTTGCGTCGGCATGGTGCCTATAGCCGTGTATTCAAGAGACTTCTGGATATCTGCTTTGTTATCGTTGTTGCGCCGATCGCGGCGCCGCTGATTTTGCTGGCGGCCATTTTGGTTGCAACCGACGGGCACTCGCCCTTCTTCCTGCAAAAGCGTGTGGGCAAGGCGGGAATAGTCTTCGGGATGGTCAAGCTGAGGACGATGGTTCCCGGCGCTGACGCGGTTCTGGATGACTATTTGGGCAAGAATCCAGAGGCCCATGCTGAGTGGAATCACTCGCAGAAGCTTCGTAAAGACCCTCGTATCACCAAAGTTGGCCGGTTCCTGCGAAAGTCGTCGCTCGACGAGCTGCCGCAGCTTTGGAACGTTATGACCGGAACAATGTCTGTCGTTGGACCGCGCCCGATCACCGAAGCGCAGCGGGGTCTCTATCCCGGCCGTGCCTACTATTCTCTTCAGCCGGGCATCACCGGCCTGTGGCAGGTTTCAAAGCGGAACGACTGTGGTTTCAAGGATCGCAGCCTGATCGACGATCAGTACGCAGCATCTCTTTCGCTACGCGAAGATCTCGGGATTCTTGTCCGCACCATTGGCGTTGTGATACGCTGCACAGGGCTTTGATCCTCCGGCGGCTTTCTTAAAGGCCGCCCAATACAAGAAATTTGAGGCGCTTCATGTCCCTGAGGGTATTTCCGACTCTTGCTGCCGCATTGCTTGCAACGACGTTTCTGACCGGCTGTAAGACCGCCGACCAGAAGGCCGAAGATTATTATCAGTCAGCACTTGAACTCGTCGCCGAAGGCGATGCTGAGCGCGCGCTCGTCGAGCTTCGCAATGTCTTCAAGCTTGACGAGGACCACGAAGGCGCCCGCGTCGCCTATGCCCGGATAGAGCTCGAGCGCGGCAACCTTCAGCAAGCCTACGGCCAGTATCTCCGTCTGGTTGAACAGCACCCTGGCAACGCCGAGGGTCTGCGCGAGCTGGCGCGCATCGCTCTTGACCAAAACAACTGGGTTGAAGTCGAACGCGTCGTGCGTCTTGCCGGCGAGGCAGGCGTGATTGAGGCGGACCCGGTTCTGCGCGCCATTCAGATAAACATCGACTATCGAACCGCCCTTATCGGTAACGATCCGGCCGCGAGGGAGGCCGCCGCCGCCAAGGCGCTTGAGATGTTGGGCGAGGAAGAAAGCACATCGATCGCCCGGCGGGTCGTGATCGACAACCTTATTAGAAGAGAGGATTGGGCGCAGGCGCTGTTGCAGACCGAGCAAGGCATCGAAGCCAATCCGCAAGATCGGCAGCTCTACCTGATCCGGCTGGGGCTATTTGAAAAACTGGGACGCACAGCAGAAATCGAGGCTCAGCTGAAGGACATGATCCTTCTCTTCCCGGGTGATGCGGCCCCGACCCAGATGCTTATCGGGATGCTTCTTTCGCAAGGTCGAACCGACGATGCCGAGGGCTTTCTTCGCGGCCTCATTGACCCGGCGGCCGAAGGGTATGAGGCCCAGATGCAAGTCGTAAGCTTTCTTCTGGCGCGAAAAGGCCCCGAGGCGGCAATCGCCGAGCTTGATGCTCTTATTGCTGCGGGTGGCCCCAATGTACCCTTCTATCGCTCGTCGCGCGGCTCGCTCAAATTCGATACCGGTAGCCGTGACGAGGGCATTGCCGAGCTGGAAGAGGTTGCCCAAGCTGTTGAAGACACCGAGGATGGCCGGCGGATAAAAGTTGCGCTGGCGCGGATGTATCAAACAACCGGCAACATCGAAGGCGCAAAAACCCTCATCGGCGAGGTTCTCGCGTCGGACCCGACCGAGGTCGAGGCGCTCAAGATCCGCGCCACATGGCTGATCGATGAAGACAATCCCGGTGATGCGCTTGTCGATCTGAGGTCTGCACTTGATCAGTCGCCGTTTGATCCAAAGATCATGATGCTCATGGCGCAAGCGCACGAACGGGCAGGAAATTCCGAGCTTGTCCCGGATATGCTGTCGCGCGCCGTCGAGGCATCCAAGGGCGCACCTGAATATTCTTTACGTTACGCCGAATATCTCACCGGTAAGAATCAGCTCTTGCCTGCAGAGGATGTCTTGAAGGATGCGTTGAAGGCCGAGAACGAAAACGTTTCGGTCCTTCGTGCCTTGGGCCTTGTCTATGTTCGCCTTGTCGATAGGCCGCGACTTCAGACCGTCATCGCGACACTTAACCGGATCGGTTCGGAAAGCGCAAAGTCGGTTGCAAACGATCTGACCGCTCGGATGCTCGCTGCGCAGGATCGGCGGGATGAGCTTAACGCGTTTCTCGAGAACCTTGCTCAAAGCGGCGAAGGCGGACTGAGGGCGGAGATTGCGGTTATCCAAAGCCGCCTCGCTGCAGGCGACCCGACTGGCGCGCTGACCTACGCCGATGATCTGATCGCGCGAACCGAGGCCTCCCAACAGCTTCGCTACATCCGTGCCGGCGTCTTGGTCGCGACAGGAGCTTTCGAAGAAGCTGAGAAAGAGTTCTCCGGGCTTCTGGAGGAAATCCCAGGTAGCACGGCTATCGTAATGGCCCTATCGAATTTGCAGGCCATTCAGGGCAATCCCGAAGCTGCCCTGGCGGTCGTAGACCAGGGCCTCGCCGTCAACCCCGACAATGGCGCTCTACTTTTCGCCAAAGCAGGGATGCTTGAGCGGAGCGAAGATTTCGAGGGCGCAATCGCTATCTATGAAAAGCTCTATGCTGCGAACTCGTCTTCGATCGTAATTGCCAACAACCTCGCGAGCACGATCACGACCTATCGCGACAGCCGCGAGGACCTCGAGCGCGCATACACTGTGGCTCGCCGGCTGCGAAACACGGAGGTCCCGGCGTTCCAGGATACCTATGGCTGGATCGCGGCACGTCTGGGCAACTATGACGAGGCACTTGGCTATCTCGAACCGGCGGCGGCAGCACTTCCAAACGAGCCACTGGCCCAGTTCCACCTAGCCGAGACCTACTCGGGCCTAGGCCGCAAGGCCGAAGCGATTGAGACCTATCAAAAGGTGCTTGATCTTCAGGAGGAGGGCGCGACACCGTCCTATCTGGAACGGGTTACCTCGGAAATTGAGCGTCTGACGGCGGAAACCGAAGCAGAAGCGGCCACCGCAAGCCCGGTAGAGGCCGGTCAGTAGAAGCCACGCCGATTTGCAAAGTTGCTGCAGTCGGAAAAAATAGTCTGGACCAGGATTTATCCACAGGCTTTAAGAAGGCATATTTGCCTGAGATTGGAGCGAGGTGAACACCATGCGCGCACGAGTTCTTGCCATTTTGGCAACCGTTTTCGCCCTTTTGAGCATCGGCATGCCAGCGATGGCACAGGATGGCTATAGCATCAAATCGGGCGACGTTCTTGAAATCGAAGTCCTCGAAGACCCGAGCCTCAACCGGCAGGTTCTGGTCCTCCCGGATGGTTCGTTCAGTTTCCCGCTGGTCGGAACAATGAAAGCCGGTGGCATGTCCGTTGAACAGGTGCGAACCGCATTGGTGAACGGCCTCGCTGGAAATTTCGCCGCCCCGCCAAGCGTTTATGTCTCAGTTCGCGCCCTCGCTCAGGTCAGCACGACGGTCTCGGCTGAAAAGACGATCAGTGTCTACGTGATGGGCGAGATCGTGTCACCGGGTAAGAAAGAGATCAGCGCTGGGACGACGATCCTTCAATTTCTCGCTCAGTCGGGAGGCTTGGGCAAGTTCGCTGCTGACAAGCGTATCGAGCTGCACCGGACTGACGCCAGAACTGGGGAAACGACCGTCTATCTCTTCGACTACACCGGCAAATCCGACGGCCGGATAGCCAGCAGCACAACGCTTACCAGCGGCGATGTGATCATCGTGCCGGAGCGCGGCCTGTTCGAATAGGATAATATTGTGCGACGCAGACGCGAGAAACAAACCAAAACCCAGCTCTTGGCTGGCTCTTGCGGGTTTGTTTTGGCGATGGCGCCACTCGCGACTGCACAAGAGGGTGGCCTATGGGCCACTCTCGATCTCTCGTCCCGTCTGTCGGTGGATGACAACCTTCAGATGACGGCGCCGTCCTATGGGGTCACGACCTCGCTGGACAACGTTTTCGCCTTTTCTCTCATGTCCAGAAACAGCACCGAAGCGCTCACCTTTTCGGCGGGGGGTACCGCACGGGCAGCCCAGTACCCCGGCGGAACGACGCTTGTAGCCATCGAGGACCCTTCGGTTCGCCTCTCCTACTCACGGGAAGGCGCGAATAGCTCGTTTAGTGTTAGCGGATCCTATCTTCTCGAAAACCTCTCCTTCGTGGATTGGACCGAGACAGTCAGCTATTCGTTCGACGACTTCCTCGAGTTCGGTACGGGGAGCTATTCGGACTGGATAGCTTCGCTCGGATCCGCAGATGAGACCTCCTATCTCGTCAGCGGGGGGACCCGCGAAACTCTGTCCTTCGGCGCGACCTATGAGTTTGGCAAGGGTTCTCCTTTTGGTGGTAGCATCAGCGCGTCCCACAGCCAGGCAGCCTATGCCGATGCCAATCCTGCTTTCGAAGATGGCTCGACAGATCGGATCACCGGAACTGCTCGGTTTGAGATCAACCCGAGCCTGACCGGTAGCGCGACCGTTGATGTCTCCCAAACCACGTCTGGTGACAGTACGAGCCTGAGCCAAAGCATTCGGTTCGGAATGAGCCAAGATTTCGACAGCGGCCTTGTGGGATTGAACATCAATACAAACCTAAACGGCACCACAAATGCGAGCGTAAACCGCTCACTTGAATGGTCGACCGGAAGCGTTTCCTTTGATCTGGGACTTGCCTCCACTCCAAGTGGTTCTGGCGCTACTGCCGGCCTTGGCTATCAACAAAATTTCAAAGACGGCGTGTTCGGCGCATCACTTTCGAGCGACCTGGCCTCTGACAGCGGCACCAACACCGCTCGGGCCAGCTATCGATATGAAATCAACGACATCAGCCGCATGTCTTTCGCATTCAGCTATACGAGCAACGAGCCTTTGGGCGGCGGTGATGGCGACTATAGAGCCAAGATTTCGGCCAACTATTCGCGCGAGATCACGGACGACATCTATGTGAACGCGGGCTATAGCCTTGATTTCCTGGATGCCGCCGACGGCGACGCGACCTTTAGCAACGGCATCTTTGTCGGCATCGGGCGCACATATTCTTTCCGCCCCTGGTAAGAACACGGCGCGCGGTCCGACCCGGGACTGGTCTGCGCGAAATGACATTGGTCGGGTAGATGAGACGGGGTATCAAGGTGACGACTGCATCGACGAACACATCCGGACCAGTTGCAGTGAACCCTGCCGGTCTGGGGCTTTTCGTTCTGTTGATTGCGGCATCTCTTCCGCTCTTTTGGATCGGCATCGTATCTCTGGGCGAAGCCTGGATCACACCGGAGTATAGCCACGGTTGGCTGATCCCCGTCATCTCGCTCTACCTCTTCCTGCGCGAGATGCGTCGGAGCGATCATCGCCCGGTGCGCTCGTCCGAACGCTGGCCCGGAGTACTTGTGATGGTCGTTGCCCTAGCGATCGCGCTTTTGGGCAATCTGGCGCGCGTTCCAGACATCGTAACCTACGCGATGATCCTATGGATTGGTGGGGTCGTGCTGATTGCTTTTGGCTTCTCGCAGGGAATTCGACACCAACTCCCGGTGTTTCACCTGATCCTGATGCTGCCATTACCGCAGATCCTCTATTGGCAACTGAGCCTGTTCCTTCAAAAGATCTCGTCCGAAATTGGCGTGTGGATCGTCGATCTAGCAAACATCCCCGTCTTTCTAGAAGGGAATGTGATCGACCTCGGGGTCTACAAGCTTCAAGTTGCCGAGGCCTGCTCGGGCCTGCGCTACCTCTTCCCGATTCTGAGCTTCTCCTATCTTTTTGCGATCCTTTATCGGGGCCCATTCTGGCACAAAGCAGCACTTCTCTTGGCTGCGGTGCCGGTTGCGGTTCTGATGAATTCCATCCGAATTGGGATCATCGGTGTGTTGGTCAACTACTACGGGATCGAAATGGCAGAAGGGTTCCTGCACCTGTTTCAGGGCTGGGTCATCTTCGGAATTTCCATTCTGGTGCTTTTTGCGATGGCCGTTGGCTTGCAGCGCATGGCGCCTGACCCTTTGCCATTCACCGAGGCGATTGATCTCGATACGACAGGCCTTGGCGGGATCTTTGCCCGGATCAGCAGCATTAATGCGTCAGCAGCGATGGCGGCAGGTCTTGTCCTGACCCTTGGAACCGCACTCTTCTGGACTGGCTTCGGAGGGATTACGCCCAAAGAGATCGCCCGCACCGAATTTGCCTACTTCCCCCAACGCATCGGGGAATGGACCGGTGTTTCGACTAAGCTCGAAGCGGACGTCGAAGAGGTCCTTGCCGCGGACGACTATCTTTTGATGACCT